>NZ_JAIQZM010000046.1:0-32243 GCF_023333595.1 Argonema galeatum A003/A1 | reverse complement strand
CTGAAGTTGGCACTCCAGACATAACCCTGATGACCTTTAAGTTCAGCAATCAACTTTCCCGATAAATCCCACACCCTCGCAGTCTTGTCGTCAGAAGCGGTGACGATGCGATCGCCTTTGGGACTGAAGTTGGCACTGTTGACAGGACTCTGATGACCTTTAAGTTGACTCTCCTCCCGAATGTTGTCCAGAATTGTCTCTAAAGCTAAAAGCGGACTGGCAGTGGGATATTCTTCTAGAGGGCGATTCTTCACCAGCGATTTCAAATCTTGTCCTGTCCGTATCGCCGATACCAATGCTTCCATTTCTCGATACTCAAATTTTCGTAAACTGCCCAGTGCCTCCCGCTCAAGTCTTGTAGCTTCCTGGGCTTCTCGAAAGTCTAGGTAAACTTTTACTGCTGATATCCCTGTGACTGCTGCCACAATCACGGATATAACGAAGAAAGCAGAACCTCTTTGAATTAGCTGCTTTGCTTTATGATTCGCCGCCTGCAAGATTTTTTTGCCTTCTTCAGATTGTTGCAGTTGTTCCTCAGCTACTTGACGTTTCGCTTCTGCTTGTTGACGCTGCTGTCTTTCCTTTTCCAGTTCTGCTATTAACTCATTTAACTTAGGCCGTTGTTGCTGATTAATAAACGCCGCCAAATAATCATGCACCAACTGATAGCGGTCAAATGGCTTTTCGGGTAATAACAACACCAAACCACTACCGACAAAAATATCTAATACTAAATCTAATACCCTACCTTCTGCACTCAAATCTGCCACCAATGCCTGCAAATCCCGTTCCAATTCGGCGCGAGTCTTCAGAGGTCGAGTTCCCTTTTCATCAGTCAATAAAAACAGCACCAACTCAGCAACTTGCTTATTTCCCTCACCGCAATCATTTACCACTTGTGCTAAATAGCGTTTTACCAATTCTTCCGTTGCTTTCCGTCCGAAACTTTGATATTGAGCTAAAGTAGTAATATTCTCCGTTTGCAGTTGTGACCCCACAACTTGCAACTCAATTGGACGCACTTCACCTAACTCCCGTGCCAAATCTTCTACCAGCTGTCCAATCAAATCCGAGTCTAACTTAAAACTAGATGCTTCTGTTAATCTCTCAATAATCGATTTAGCATCATCGGTTGAAAAGTTACCCAATTTATAGCGGACATTCTTAGCGAGAATATCATTGCTGATAATCTTCATGCTATCGAGGCTATCCATTTCCAGCAAATAGTGCAAATAATCCTCTCGCAGCGACAGGATTACCTTCAGAGGCAGTATGTTTAGGCACTCTCCCAAAAAAGCAAAAAAATCTCGCCTTTCCACAGGATTGGGATATACAAAAAAGAATTCTTCAAACTGGTCAAAAATCAGCACCGTCCGCAAATTGTGCGATTCATTTTGTTTTAGCTGTGCGAGGATATCAGCTGTATTTTGTAGAGACGTTGCATGAAACGTCTCTTTTTCTGCCTGTAGAGACGTTTTATAAAACGTCTCTACACCTTTTTGTGCCAGCGCTTCTAGCAACAACCGCCCCAATTCTTCCACCCAATTAGTATAGACGCGCATTGTCACCGGCAAAACATCTTGAAAACCAATAGCTTTCTGTTTCAATGCTGGCACCAATCCGCCATACACCAGGGAACTTTTTCCCACTCCCGATTGCCCGTGAATTACTATCAATTTGTAGTTATTATCACCAACACGCTGACGCAATCGTTCCACATCCAGCATTCTACCGGAAGCAGTAATTTCTGGCGCTATATTCTCCTGAAGAGAATCGAGTAAGTGGGTTTGGACAACCTGTTTCAGCGCCAATTTTGCTTGCCGTTGCGATTTAATTCGACCCGCACCGATAAACGCCCGCAACCCATATCTCTGCTCAACAGATTTGCGTTCCAGCTTGATTTGAAAGGCATTGAGATAATCTTTAACATCAAAATAAAGCCCCTGCAAATGACACAAAATATCGATAAATAGCTGCGGGTCATAGTCAGGACTCCCAACTTCCTTCGCCGCTTCCAAATTCTGAATTGCTTCGGCAAACTGACCTAAAGATTGTTGCGCTTTCGCCAGAATAAAACGATAGAAACTAGCATCATTTTGTTTGATTAAATTCGTACTTTCACCTGTTTCAAATATCGATAAAATTTCCAGCGCTTTTCGAGCCAATTGATTGGCATCATCCCAGCGAGATTGTGCCAAAGCCGCATAAGCTAAAAAGCCATAATCTCTCCCCAATTCAACTAGCTTATTGTCAGTTTCATGCTGTGCCAAAGCCTGCCTTACGAGCCTTTGGAATTGTTCCCAATCCTGTACGTAATTCAAAGCTTCACCAAATCTCAGGATTGAGTTAGCCAGTAAATCGGGACGTTGGATTTGTTCGATTACTTGTAAATATTCTCGAACGTAATCTTTAGTTTCTTGAGAAACCGTTTGATTTCTGTTTTGATAATATGGATTTTTCAGGTAATAGCAGAAAGCAATTTCGTCGAGTAATTTGGCTTGTCGTTCTAAATTTTGAGTCGATCGCCAAAATGCTAAACCTGTTTGATAATGTTCTATAGCAACATCAACTTGTTGATTTACCCGCTTGACAAAACCCAACAAAGATTGACGTTCTGCTTCTAACTCCTGACTGCCAATTTGTTCGTAATCCCGCAAATCTTTTTGTGCCGCTTCCAGTTCAACTTCCAGTGCCAAACAATCTTCTAGAGTAAACGCTAAGTTATTAGTAAACCATTGTTCGGCAGTTTCTCTGAAAAGATTCGCCAAATTCTGCGGCAGCATCAAAAATGCAACTGTTGTCGCCCAACTTTCAAAATCTGGCGCAATGCGAGTTAGTTGCGTGAGGATTTTATCATTAACCCACAACACCAACGGAAACTGGAAATTTTTCTGAAATTCCTCTCGCACTTGATTGGTGGAAGTCAACAAATGCTCCAAATCTTCCACCATTTCCAAACCAAAAACCATCACGCCATTTGGTTGTTCTGACCCTAATTCTGCCTGAATTCTGGCATAAAGAGTTTTGTCCTCTCTCTTTAGTTCCAGAGTGCGAATAGGAACAGCACAAATTGGTTGTAATTGCTGGCTTAATTGCCTTTGCAGATTGGTATAATTACAACGAGCTAAAAACAAAGAAAACTGTCCTTGGGAAGCCTCGATCGCCCAAGCAAGTTCCTCTAAGGCACTCTCATTATCTAAGGTCATTGGATTTTGGATTTTGGATTTTAGATTGAACCCAAGCATGAATACGGCTGTAGGCTAGCAGTCTAAGAACCCCACCCCCAGCCCCTCCCCGCCACAGGGAGGGGAGAACTTTCTGATTTTTCTTTCTCCCCCCTCTCCTTTCGCCCCCCTCTCCGATCTCGGAGAGGGGGGTTGGGGGGGTGAGGTTCCGGCGATATTTCTCGATCATATAGCTATCCCTTATACAGACCACGGCTGGGCGAAGCATTCGGGCAGAAAAATTGTTGCCGATTGCGATCGCGTAGCGTGCCGTAGGCATATCGCTTACTACCCGAATGCTAATGCCTCCGGCACGCTACGCGAACGCCCCTACCCACACATCAGAGCGCTCTAGCCCCTAGCTATAGCAACTCACTCGCGTCCGCTAAAATTGGATTGATATCAAACCAAATCTCGCCGTCACTGTGATATTCAAACACAAACCGACTGCGAATCAACTTTTGATATCCGTCATCATCAGTAACTTTTTTACGTTGCTTAACCTGCCGCAATAATTCCCATTCCGCATCGGAAATTGGCATCATCATGTTATTGCAGCGTTGACGAATCACTTCTTCTAATTTGGGACGAGTGAGCGGAAATTGTCTTTCCTTTTTGATCCACTCATTCAGCAATCTTAGCAAGTCTCGGACGTGACCTCCACTAACGCGACACAGACGATTTAACGTTTCCAAACTATCAAAAATTTCTGGAATAGCATCGAGGCGTTCTTGTTCATTTTTATCTGGAAACGCCCTCGCCATCACCATCTGTTGCAGCAATGCTATCCCTGGTTGGCATTCCCTACCATCCTTAAATTTCACAAGAACCATCGGCAAAACCTTGGGTTCGTCAAATCGCTGGGTAAGGTTCCCGTAGTCATTGGAGAACTTCAAAGCTAAGGGCATTGTATATAGTACGTGACAATGCAGCTTGGTTAAATATTCTCCCTGATCCACAAACAGATATTCTTGTTGCGGACGACCCCAAGATTTTTGGCGATTGTCTACCTTGTCAAGATTATCGACAATTACCACTAGCCCTTTTTTACCCTGCTGTTTCAGTTTTGCGATCGCAGGTTCTAGCAATTCCCGATTAATCGCCTCCAACAACTGGGTTTTTTGTGGCCCAAGATACTGATTTAGTCGATCGCGCAGCCCAGAATCGCTTTTCGTCTTAGCCGTGATTTCGCCAATACCAAACGCGAGAGTAAACTTTTCTTTTTCAGAAGTCAGGCCCACATCATTACCCGCCAGCTTAAATTTTAGCCCCGTCACCTCGGAGTTCAAGACCCTCGCCGCGCCTTGCAGCAACTCCTTAAACCTTTTGGGTTCCTCCAGTTCCAGTTGTTCGAGACTTTGACTGACGCGACGTGCGATCGCCAGCAGGATATCGCTAATATCCACATCAGTCATTTCCAAGTCGTCGCTGGACTCAAAATAAACCACATGGAACCCCTCCGCTTGCAGTTCAGCTTTCAGCCGAAATAACTCAGTAGACTTGCCGCAACCAATATGGCCCGTGAATAGAACACAAGTGCGATCGTCAGTCGCAAAAAGCGTGATATTCTCTTTCAGTTCCTCAATAACTTTCCCCCCTCTTACCGAGGAAAAGTCGATGTAACACTTTTCGTCTTCTGGATTTTCTACATTTAGAGTTCTGGCGGGGTTGGTTGCCCGAAAAAAATTTTGTAAATATTCCGTCGTCATTACCTTTCCCAAATGGTTTAATAACTAATTTCAGATTGCCAATAAATTTTAAACCTAATATCATGTCCGGTGGCATCGGTTGCCTAAAAATCCCCATCTTATCTGTGTTCATCTGTGTTCATCTGTCTTCATCTGTGGTAAAAAATTAACCACCGATGACAACAAACAATTTGACGATATCACTCTTACACTAACGATGCTACCGGACATGATATAAAATCTAAAATTCACCCTAATTAATCATCGCCGATTTTTCCCTGTACCCCCTTGACAATTCGAGAAAGTTCCATTTTTTCATCAACGCTAATGCGAGTAGGAGAACCGCTGATAATTCGTTCAAAGTTGCGGAAGGAATCTTTAATTTGCGGGCCTTTTTCGCTGATAGTGTACTCGCGGATACCTTTATCGTGCCAGGAACCCCGCATCTTAAAGACGTTAATAGCGCGAGACATTTCGCCACGAATCTCCACATACTGGAGCATAATAATCGTGTCCGTAATTGTAGAAATATGGGAATCTGTAATTGAATTAGACCCCATAAATTGATCGGTAGTGTTGGTAAAAAAGCCGGTAATTTCTTCTTGCTTGGCGAAACCAGTCACCCCAATCACAAACTGACGAAAAGCATTATTGCTCACTCCGCGTGCCAAAGCTGATAGAGAGTCAATGGCAATTCGGGAAGGCTTAAATTGTGCAATTTCTGTTTTAATAATCTGCAAGTGGTCTTCTAATCCAGCCGATTCGGGATAAGCACAGATGATTTTCAGCAAACCTTTTTGTTCTAAATCTTCAAAATCAGTGCCCCAAGAGTAAGCATTGCGCGAGAGTTGAGCGCGAGATTCTTCATAGGCAAACAGGATAGCCTGCTCACCTCTCATGCAGGCATCTTGCAAGAATTTACTTACTAAAAGTGTCTTGCCTGTACCAGTAGCTCCTGTTGCCAGAATGATGGAATCTTTGAAGAAACCGCCGCCACACATTTCGTCGAGGATTTTGACGCCAGAAGACACGCGGACATTGGAAGAACGTTGAGTCAATCGCATCGCTCCCAGTGGGAAAATATTAATCCCATCATTGGTAATCGTAAAAGGATATTCCCCTTTCATGTGCGTAGTACCTCGCAATTTCAGGATTTCCATCGTGCGGCGACGGCGTTCTCCTTCTAAAACATTTCGGACGATCGCAACATTGTCGGAAACAAACTCTTCTACCCCAAAACGCGCCACGGGGCCATATTCTTGCTCTCGTTCGGTTGTCATGATACTGGTAACGCCAAGTAGCTTAAGACGTGCCACTAAGCGAAAGATTTCTCGCCGCACCACCGATGCTGCATCATACTGTTGAAACACTGCCGTTACCGAGTCAATAGAAACCCGCTTAGCTTTGTATTTGCGAATAGCATATTGCAGACGCTCGATCAGAGCAGAAAGGTCAAAACTGCCGACAACATCCTGTCCTTCTGGATCGGGAGAGGCATCCAAAATAAATAACTTGCCATCATCGACTAATTGTTGTAAATTCCACCCGAAACTACAGGCATTTCTGATAATATCGTTGGGCGATTCTTCAAAAGTGACAAAAACTCCAGGCTCATCAAAATGGATGATGCCGTTATAGATAAACTGGATTGCCAACAGTGTTTTTCCTGTGCCAGAAGTACCGCTTACTAATGTGGTTCTACCGACAGGCAAACCGCCATAACTTATATCATCAAATCCCTCGATAAGGGTGCGAATTTTTTCGACTCCTGCTTTTACGAATTGCTGTTTTTGCTCGATCTGATTATTTGGATTATTCATGGTTTTTGTCTTAAAAAATGGAAGTAAAACCCCATAAAATAAAGGGCGGCAAGGCTAGGTTTCGCACATAACCAGTCTAACAAATTTAGCAAAATTTATTTAAAGACCGTATTCTTCTTCTTCACGCAGTTCTTCGTACAGGAGATCTAAACCAATTAATACTTTTTCTCGATCGGAAAGATCGCCAATAATTTTGCGAACGGGAGGAGGCAATATTTTTGCCAGGGTAGGAGTTGCCAGGATTTTATCTTCCTCTGCCAGTTGTGGGTTTTTTAGCACATCAATAACTTTCAGGGCGTAAACGCCTTGAAACTCTTGTTCAAGAATATTCTTTAGCATTTTTAAGGCTCGTACAGAGTTAGGTGTGTTCCCAGCGACGTAAAGCTTGAGAACATAAGTTTTCTTTAGAGGAGTCATAGATTTTCGTCGGTTATTGATTATTCATTGTTTATTATTCATTGTTCGTTATTTATGATTTTTACCATAAACGGCGAACCAGGAACCACCGATCGTGACTCAAGATTCTTTGGGAAGCGAACGGCGGTACATTTCGCATAGGTGAGCGATCGCATCGATTAGGGTCAGACGATAATCTAATAACACTTCGTCGCTCCGCCCTTCTAATTTAAGCTGTTTAGAAAGCTCGTCCATTAATTCCATGTGAATTTCCACGATATGAGTAACTGGAATGTCTGAGAAAAAAGTTGTATTGACAAATTCATCAATTTTTTGATTTAGGTTGCTATCTTGATTGAAGTAATTCAGAACTATCTCGCGATAATCTAATTTGAGTTGCTCCAGGAACTCGTGCTTTTTCGCAGCTGGAATATTGCGGAAAAAATGTTTGGGATTTCGCTTGTAATACACACCCAGATACCCTAATCGTTCCCTTAGTTTCTCAGCCAGCCGCTGCTGCTGTTGCAGGAGGAGATTTGGTTTGCCTCTAGAGTCCGCGATGGAAGATTTATCATAGAGGATCGTCTCGGAAGAAAGCTCCAGAAATTTAGCGATCGCGCGATCGATCAGATCGGGAATTTTCTCCAGTTCGCTAATAGAGACTCTCAAAGCCGAAGCCTCGTAGAAATCGATCGAACACTTTGGGGTGGAGTCTGCTGAGGTGTCCCTTGGCGTTTCTGCGGGTGTAGACTCATGAATCTCCTTTCCAGCGGTTTGGCGAGAGCTTACTTCTGTCTCCAATGAGAAAATCACGCTTGGTAAGAGCGTGCCTTGCTGGTGCAGCTGCTTGAGAAGGGCCAACAACTCTGGGACATCATGTAAAACTAGGCAATCTAGTTGTTGCTGTTCCTGCTGGACAAAATTTAAAAACGCCTCTTTTGACTGGAATTGAGTCAGCATATAGCGTTCGCCACTCAAAAACTGCTGTAGCAGCCCAGCCGGTAGGGAAGAAGGCAAAAAGGTACAGATAAAAAGTTGCGATCGCACGCGCTTTAGGCAGTAAGGTTATCAACTGGCTGTATAATTCCTCCCCCCCAGGATAGAGATCCTGAGAGGGATCAATACAATCCTTAACATTAAGCTAACATTAGTTGAATTCTCATTAATTGTAATTGCTGAGATAGAAGCAAAATTCATGCTGGGATCATAATATGATCAAGACCCGATTTTAAGCGTCTCCTACTCTGCGTTAAACGACAGCAATACCCTACTTGCGGGTATTGCTTCCACTTGAAAAAGACGCACCGCCTACCCTGTAGGTAGAGGTTGAGGCGTGAAAGTCGTGGGACTGTGGACTCAAAGAAGCGCTTTCGGCGCTTTCAGTTATTTTGAACTGCCAGCCAGAAAGCACATACCCATGCCGACCCCCTGCCTGAAACAATTTATCGTCACCGTTCCCATCTGTACGCAGATGACGAGCCTCGCCGCCGTGCTAGAGATTTTAGCCCAGGGCAAGTGCGAGATGGACGGAAACCAGATCTGTTACACCGATCGCTTGGTAGTGGTGAGCGAACAACAGCGCCCACTGGGAATGCTGCACCTGAGCAGCTTATTGCCCTACCTGAACTTATCCAAGGTGACAGTGGATTTCGAGCCCCTCCAACACCCCACCTTCCCAAGCAGAGCCGTGGGAGGGCTCTTTGTTGGGGGGGTAGAAGCACACACGGATTTGAACGCAGATACAAGGATCGATAGAGCCGCTAACAACTCATCAGTTACATCCCGCAGACGGCAAATTGCTACAGAGTTTAATTTAGACCAATCTTTATCAGATCTGGGTTTATCCGTTATAGAGCCACTAGCGACCTTGCCTGCCGATTTTACCTTGAAGCAATTTTGGCCATACCTCCAAGACCAAAGATACAAAACAGGTGCATACTCGGACTGGGCTCTAGTTGACTTAACAGGCAAGTTTCTGGGTTTGCTCGATAGTCAGCGTTTGCTGCAATACCTGGCTAACCACTTATCAGTAGAGCAGTTAGGAGATTCCGAACCGGCACAAAAACCAGACGCAGGCTACCAATTTGAGGGATTTGATGGCACAAACCCCTCAAATGGCACAGTTGGCAACAATATCGCTACCCAACTTGGGGCGATCGATCCCCTCGTAGAACTTCTAGAACGACTGCCTTTGCCCATTATGTTGCAAACTGGTAGCGGTCAATCAGTTAAACAAAATTTAGCATGGCGCACACACTTCGGAGCATTGCAAGATCCTGAATTCCTCAGACGAGAAGCAGCCGCTTTATTAGAAGAAATAACACCCCCGTCAGAGAACTACAAAACGGGCGAATGGGAGCATATCATCCCCGAACCTCTAAGCATATTAGACTTCTCAGTTTTGCAAAATTTCCTGCCTACTTGGGCAGCAGGCAATCTGGGTAAGACCCAGATCTCTTCCACAGATCCGACCTCCTTACCTAAGCTGTGTCATATAGGTACAAATCCAAATACTTGCATTTGTGTCTGTCCGATGCAAAATGGTTCGGAGCGAGTGTGGCAATTCGTCAAAATTCGGCTGGGCAATGTTTTATCCAACCAGAATCTCTCAGAGATAGAAAAAGGTACGCCAAAAGAGCCGATCCACGTAGCACACCCTTCTGGGCACTTTCGCCTAGCAACTTTAGGAGATACTACAGATAGTGCCGTCATCTCGCATCCCATACCCAGACTCGAAAACGAGAAGCTCAGGATTCAGTACGAAGCATTTAAAATTCAGTACGAAGCACTCAAAACGAAGCACTCAGCACGAAGTAACGAGCAGGTAGGCGGCTGCACTGACTTGTGGCTGGTGCTAGCTCAGGATGTGACAGACGAACAGCAGGTTGCCAAAGAACTGGCAGCTAAAAATGCCGATCTGCTCCAACTCAACCGACTCAAAGATGAATTTTTAGCCTGCATCAGCCACGAACTCAAGACCCCCCTCACCGCTGTTCTGGGGTTGTCGAGCTTACTAAAGGATCGGTTACTCGGAGCGCTCAACGATCGCCAACTCCGCTATACCCGACTGATCTACCAGAGCGCTCGCCATCTGATGACGGTGGTCAACGACATTTTGGATCTTACGCGCATGGAGACTGGGCAGCTGGATCTGACCTTTGCGATCGTGGATATTCAGAGTGTATGCGATCGCGCTTACGAGCAAGCCCGACAACTCCATTGCGGAAAAAATAAAACAGACGACGAAGAGCGGATTGCTAGCGACCCAGAGCCCAATTTCACCCTATCCATTGAATCCGGTTTAGACACCCTAATCGCAGACGAACTGCGTCTGCGCCAGATGCTAGTTAACCTGCTCTCTAACGCCCTTAAGTTTACAGAGGCTAGCGGCTCTATCGGTCTGAGGGTGAGCCGTTGGGAAGGTTGGATTGCTTTTACCGTCTGGGATACTGGTATTGGTATCCCAGACGAAAAGCAGCACTTAATATTTCAGAAATTCCAACAGCTAGAAAATCCCCTGACTCGTCAGTTTGATGGTACAGGGCTGGGGCTGGTATTAACTCAGCGTCTAACTCGCCTCCACGGAGGAGACGTTACATTTATTTCTAAACCGGGCAGCGGCAGCGAGTTTACCCTGCTACTGCCTCCTAGCCCCCCAAGCAATCGTCTGGATACTGAGGACTGGGAAGCAGAAGAAGGAACTAGGGAAGTGGAGCAAAATCTACCGACTACCCCTCCCCACTACCCACTGCCCCTACCCCCTCCCCATAGCCAATCTCGGTTGGTGTTAATCGTAGAGGCAACACCCGTATTGATTGAAAATTTGACAAACCAGCTTTTGGGCTTGGGGTATCGGGTGGTAATTGCTCGGTCTGGAACAGAAGCTTTAGAGAAAGCGCGGCGGTTGCAACCCTGTACCATATTCCTCAATCCCCTGCTACCCCTACTCTCAGGTTGGGATGTCTTAACTTTACTCAAAGCATCTGCCCAAACCCAACACATTCCAGTAATTGTGACCGCAACCAGAGCAGAAAAGAATTATGCCTACAGCAAGCGAGCCGATGACTTTTTGAGTTTGCCGGTGGAATTGGATACTTTGCGAAAAAGTTTAGAGCTATTGGCGAATTCAGCTAAGGATTCAGAAAAGGGGTCCGATAAGAGTGCTAGTTTGACAATTCTGCGGCTCATTGCCGATGCTACAACGGATTTTACACTAGGTAGGTCATCGGCAGAAAACACAGATAATCTAGATCGACACCTCACCTCATCACCCCCTCTGAGCCACCTGAGCAGCCTTTTGCATCAATACAATTACAGGATTTTAGAGGCTGACGATCAGGAGCAAGCAGAACTACTAGCCCGAATTTGGCACCCGGAGGTAGTCTTACTTGATGGCAATATTACCGAACCCCTAGCTTACCTGGAACAACTAAGCCAATACCCGGCTCTAGCAAATCTGCCGCTGGTGACTCTGGATGAAAAAACGACTGAAGCTGCTCTGAAAGTAACGGGTAGACACGGGAGTTTGCCTCTACAAGTATTTCCCTGTTTGACACCACGTGGCTCTTTACTAGATGCCAGCACTTTGTTACAGGCGATTCAAGTTGCTGCCGGTATGACCTATAAGCCCAGTATTTTAGTGGCGGATATCTCAATGCTGCCTGATTTGAGCGGACGTTTTGGGTCTAAGCTCGAACAGCAGACCGGAGAGTCTACTTTTTTAGAACTTAGTGGCCAATCCGAGGTGAAGCCGACAATGCCAGAAATGGCGGCTGGTAATAAAAAGCGGGCTGAGTGGCTGCAAGCGCTGATCCAATATTTGCAAACGGCTGGATTAAAAGGTGTTTTAGGTCATTCTTGGGAGGAAGTTTTGCAGCAAGTTCAGCACCGCAGCGTCGATTTGCTGCTGATCCACTTGGGTGACTCAATAGCCAATCCGGCAATGCTCAACGAGCTTTATGCTTTGAAACAGGTTGCACGCAGACCTCCTACGTTGGTGCTGGCGAGGCGATCGAATGCCGATGAATCTTCCTCAAGTCTCCCTAGTTCGGTTGTCCCATCGCTGGAGTTTCCAGCGGTTTTGGGGGAAGTTGCAACGCAAATTTTGCCTGCTTCTTTGTCGATGGAGGAGTTGTTGGAGCAGATTCGTCATGCTCTAGGGGCTAGCCCTAGCCCCTAGCCCATCACCGGGTCTGCCATTCAGATAAAGGTCGATTCACCGCATACTCAAACTCCTTAGATACCAAAACTATTTGTAGCGGCTCCTTAACTTGTTCGGGAGGGTCGGCTAAAGCATACAAAGAAGTATCGTTAAAGTTGGGCTTACCCAAAATCAGTTTATGGGTTTCCTGATTATTTAACTTTACTTCTACAGTTGCTAGCGGCTCATCCAGACCATCTTGTAAGCGCGGATCGACAGGAATGCGATCGCTCTTAGCCTTCACCAGCTTATCCAGCAAATAAGCTACATATGCCTCATTAGCTGGCATTTGCGGAACAGTTGCTTTTGCCTGCTCAGTTGCCTTTGGTTCAGGAGATTTAGTTGCCTTAATCTCTTTTGGCGACTCAGTTGGTTTAGGTTCAGGAGATTTAGTTGCCGCAGCATCTTTTGGCGACTCAGTTGGTTTAGGTTCAGGAGATTTAGTTGCCGCAGCATCTTTTGCTGCCTCAATTTTATTGGGATTTTCCAATATCTTCAGCAACCATTTGGATGCAACTGAATTGTTTTTCGGCTGACTATTTAGATCGAACTGTAGAGTCCGCTCTTTTGTTGTCAAAATTACAGTCCGAACATCTTTCTCCTGAAAGTCAAAAATTAAGTTTTTCTTGGTCTTCGCTGCTTCTAGCTGTGGTCTACCTTCTGTCTCGAAGACATAAACAATACCACCCAAAAACAGTGCCGACAGCATCAAAATTAGAGTAGACTTCTGGAACTTCATAGGAACAGAGGGGCTAGGGGCTATAAAAGTCAAAAGTCAAAAGTCAAAAGTCAAAAGTCAAAAGTCAAAAGAAAATAGGGGCTAGGGGGAAGAGGAGAGAGAATTTGAGATTTAAGATTTGAGATTTAAGACAGGACTTACGCAAAAACTAAGGTTTTGCCCCCCCGACCCCCCAAAGAAAGGGGGGAGAAGAGTCATGTTTCCCCGTGACCACCACTGGGGGTAGTGGGATGAAGAAGAATCATGTTCCCCCCTTTCTTTGGGGGGCTAGGGGGGAGAAAAGCGTAAGTCCTATCAGATTTAAAACAAATCTGAAATCTCAAATCTTAAATTTGAAATTCCCGTTTTCCCCTACTTTTTCTATCGACGCCGCCACCAAAGCCAGCCCGCCGTTCCAAATCCAATTAAAGGCAAAAGTATCATACTTATCCAAGACAACAAGCTAGCTCGCGAAAGAGTCATCTTGAAACGACGGTTGCTCGCCTGCTTAGGACGAATTGAAAGAGTTTGATTCTCCTGCTGACGCAACCAACTGACCGAGTTGAGAAACACATCTCCATTTAACTGCTGGCTAAACACGCCATCTGTGGCAAACTCAGAATTTCCGAATACTACCAACCGAGCCATATCTGACCGTTTCTCTGACTTTTCATCCGATTTTAGATCGGTTTTTGCTGGTGACTCAGTAGGAGAAGGAGATGCCTTTGGGCTTTGAGATGTAGTCGGTTTATCCGATGATTTATTTGGCGATACAGCGGGAGAGGGAGACGCCTCTGACGGCTTGGTATCGGGTATGGATTCTACCTTGCGAGTGAAAGCTGCCCCCAAAATCAGTGGCCCTCCGCGATCGCTTTTTGGATCGAAAGTTAAGTCCTGGTTTTCTAGATCGCTTTCCGCCCAGCTATCCTGGGAAGTAAACAGCAGCGGACTTGCCTCAACACCCTTCACCGGCTGTATATCCAGCGGTCGTGCCAGCTGATAGAACGATATACTATGGCCAAAATCTTTCGTAATCGGATGATTTCCGTAGTCAGTCACTACGGGAGTAGCGGGGCCCAATCCGATCAAACGCCCATCATCAGAGTTATCGACAGCAAAGCGGTTTTCCAACTTCACACCCCATTCATCCAATAAACCTGTCAGTCCCGGATCTGTGTTAAGGTCGATCATCAGCAGCAAACTGCCACCTTGCTTGAGGTAATCCCGCAAAACCTTCACTTCTTGATCGAATAGCGGACGTTTTGGCCCTGCCACAACGATCGCCACAGCATCCCTGGGAACAGATGCGCGTTCTGCCAAGTTGAGCGATTTACTGGTAAAGTTTTTCTGCTCAAGGTATTTCATCGCCTCAGACAAACCTTCTTTGACAGACTCCATCGGACGTTCGCCGTGACCTTGCAGGAAGTAGACTGTAGAAATGCGATCGAGAGTGAAAATCTTTTCTATGCTACTCGTCAGCTTTTCTTCCGAAAGCCGCTCATCCTGATTGACTTTTTGGATAAACTTTCGCTGTTCCCCATATTCTAGGTAAGCTTCGCCTCTTTCCTTGACATTAAACTTCCTAGCCAGTCCGGGATTAGTATTTGGCTCAACATACTCAAAGTTAAACTTTGACCCATAACGCCGATAATTCTGCAATAATTCCCGATCTTGGGGATTCGGATTTCGATCGAATATCCACACCTTTACAGGTTGCCTTAAATTCCGCGCTACCTCCTGGGACTGGGGCGAAAGGGTAAACAGTTTATTATCCGTGAAGTCGATCCGCCCCGAATAGCGGACGCCCAAAAAGTTTACGATCGCCAAAATCATCACAGCTGCCACTGTCGCCGCAAAAGCATTAGTTCCAGCTTGTGTGGAACGGCGTCCCCAAAAAGTTTGCGAAGGCGACGTTAAATCGCCACTACTCTGAGTTAATAGCCAAAGTCCTAGAGCAACAATCCCCAAAATTATCAGCGTTAGCGGTATAGGCACCCACTTATCGGATACCACTCCAGCGGATATGCCCATCACTATCAGGAATGGCCCGATCCACAACAGATATTTCCAATATTTACCGCTGAATTTGAATGTTTTCATAAATTACTAATTGCCCATTTGAGATTTCAGATTGCAGATTTAATTCAATTTGAAATCTGAAATCTTCAATTTTAAATTTCCTACGATCTCTGGAAACGGAAAGCATCGATCGACTGAGCGGTGAGAAATACTCCCAACACAATGAAACTCGCGAAAAATACCAAACTGCTAGTATCTAAAACCCCTTGCACTAGGTTACTATAATGTTTTAGCAACGATAAATAACCAAATACCGCGCCTACCACCCCGCCAAACATTTGGCCGAACAAATCGATCGTCCACAGCAGCAATACCGCCACAAAAGTGAAGATTGCTGCCACAACGGTACTATCGGTCAGGGAAGAGATAAACATTCCTAAAGACAATGCGCTAGCAGCCAACAAAATTAATCCCAAATGCCCCAATAACGGAACGGCTGGCGGCACCGGGGTGTCAGCTGCACTCAAGGCGATCGCTTCATACCCCAACACTGGTATCACTATTGCGGTGAAAAACGTTACCACTCCTAACAACTTGCCCACTGCTACTGCCCAGTTAGTAATTGGCGACGTTGCCAACAACTCCAGAGTACCGCGCTTGCGTTCCTCAGCATAAAGACCCATCGAAAGCATCGGCAGTATAAACAAGGAAAACGAGCCCATCACGTTCAAAAATCCCTGCAATACTCTGTAGGGAACATCAAAGGGCGGTACAGTTGCTCCGTATTGTTGATCGACTATGGCGGCTTGGTTAATTTCTCCTAGCAGAATTGTCATAAAAAAGCAACCAGCTACAAACCAAAAGACAGCTGCGATCGCATACGCCAAGGGCGAAGCAAAATAGCTCAGCAACTCCTTGCGGTAGATAGCCATAATATTTGCCAGGATTATCCGCATTTAACGATCTCCTTCTTGCTCTTGCGGCTCGCCTTCTTCAACAGAAGAGGACTGGGACTCCCTAAGTGGTTCGTCTTTAGTGCTGGGTGCTGAGTGAGAATTCTCCTCTGCTCCTCTGCTCCTCTGCCCCTCTGCCCCTCTGCCCCTCTGCTCCTCTGCTCCTCTGCCCCTCTGCTCCTCTGCTCCTCTGCCCCAATCATCAGCGATCGCTTTTTCCGAGGTCGTCAATTGCAGGAACACATCTTCTAGACTGGCGCGAGTGCGTCGCATTTCGCATAACCCCAATCCAGCTGAAACTATAGCTGTCGCTATCTCCCGACCCGGTTCTGCTCCCGTTGCCGATACTATACGGTAAACAGACCGATTCTCAGGTAAATGCTCAATCGCCATAGATTCTACCAAACGTATCCCCGACACCGCTCTTAACCTTTCCAAGGCGGTGTCTGCATCTCCCTCTACCTCGACTTCATAACCCGATCCCTCAACCAGACTAGCCTCAAGATTTTCCGGCGTATTAGTTACCACAATTTTGCCGCGATTGATGATCGCCACGCGACTACAAGTCATGCTGACTTCCGGCAAAATGTGAGTTGAAAGAATAATCGTGTGGCTACCGGCGAGACTCTTGATCAACTTTCGCATCTCGATAATTTGACGCGGATCGAGGCCAACCGTCGGCTCATCTAAAATAATCGCAGGCGGATCGTGGACTAGAGCCTGGGCAATTCCCACTCGCTGGCGAAACCCCTTGGAAAGCTTGCGGATCAGGACTTTACGTTTTTCTTCCAAATTGCAGCGTTTTAAGGCCGAGTTAATCGCAAGAGCGCGATCGCCTGCCGGTACACCCTTAATCTGCGTCACAAAGTGCAAAAATCCCTCCACCGTCATTTCTGGATACAGCGGCGGCACCTCCGGCAAATAGCCAATCCGCTGTCGAACTGCGATCGAATCCTCATGAACATCATACCCAGCAATACGAGCCGTGCCGCTGGTAGCAGGTAAGTACCCAGCCAAAATCCGCATCGTCGTCGTTTTACCGGCTCCATTTGGCCCCAGAAACCCGACAATTTCCCCCGGCTCCACAGTAAAAGTTACATCTTCGATCGCTGGGGTCGAGCCGTAGATTTTGCTCAAATGCTCAACTTCAATCATCTTTCTTCCTGCCTGGAGAATCCCGACATACCATCAGGTTGTCGGTGGGTTGTTGACCTCGCCTCACTAACTGCCCTCGGTCACAAACTAACATTTTCGCGTCCGGGCTGTTCATTACTCATTGTTAATTGTTCCGAAAAGTACCCCTAAAATTGGTTGTGGGGTTCGAGTACCCCGCTGCAAACCCTTGCCTTTTGCCCCTATGTCGTTTTTACGGCGCTAAGATTGACAGTTGATGAGCGAACTAAAAAAAGGCTGTACAGCACAAGAAAACGAACCGGCTGCCGCCGCCGCTGCATTGCTGTTGGCTAACTACAGTTTCGACGTGGGCGGCTATCGGGCCAGTGAATTGGTTGAGCGGTGGAGCGGCCATTACCCAGCTAACTGGGTGCGTCTTGCCGTCATTGAGGCACTCTATCAAGGACGGTATAAAGCCGTTTCGGTCGAGCAGATTTTAGTTATTTGGCTGCGGCGTAACCAACCGCTTTACCATTTCAAGTCCGAATTTGAACGCCTTGTTTGCAGCAAATTACCCAAAGAGCTTCAGGAGCAGTTTTTTACCAGTTCCGCAGACTCAGTAGAGGAGTCGCGCCAGCACCATAAGAACGCTCTTGATAGACCAGCAGCAGAGATTTCCTTTATCTCTGCCGATCGGTCAGCCGCCCCTACCTTAACCCCCTTTGAGGCGCTGGCACAGCCTGTTTTGGAGGAACATATCGCCAAATCAAGTATCGCTGTCGCGGCAGATCGGGAAAGTCACCCCAGTCCAAATGAAACTTTTGTGGAAGTCTCATCTGGGCTGGTGCCAGAGTCAGATGAGATTTCGCCTCATCTGACAAATGGCTATTCGAGTTATCAGTCTCGCCAGCAACTGCCAAGTTTAGAATTCAGTGACTTTTCTAGCTGGAATTTGGGCTATCGCCCGATCGATCGATTTATCCCAGATAGCCCATCCTCCGACTTCTACACCAAGCTCAAAGCCTTCGCCTACCCCATAGAGGAGGTAAAAGCTGAAAAATGAATATTTGAACTTTTAATTTTTGACTACTCCCATGCGAATTTCCGAGCAAAAAGACGCCATACTGAAGCCACCAAATCGTTTCAGTATGCTAGTTCGCAGCCGCAAATTAGGACTTGCAAACCAGATGCGCTCTTCTGAATACATAGTCTCGTACTCAGTAATCAGCGTCATAGCATCGTCGCTACCGATAATGTAGCGACCTGCAACCTCTGCCTTCTCGGCATAGCCAACATCCCGCAGCAACTTGCCTTGGTTCGGGTTATCCGGGTCGGGGATTGGTACTAGCACTGAAGAACCAGCGTGTTTTTCTTCATCCCACTCCATTGTGCCGTCCCAAGTGACACGAGCCCCACCCCAGGTATTCTCCAGGGCAATATCGTATTGCTGGCACAGCTTAATCACTTCTGGATCGTCTGCTGGGAGCATATCAATCTTGAGGTCTGACTTGCCACTTTCTGATTGCTTGAAAGCCAGATGGTGACTTGTACGTTGTGAAAACCATTTGCCAGCGCTTAGCTGGAAAAACTCTTTAACATCCATGAAGTAAATTGTCTCGCGCCAAAAATTTTCTTATCCCAATTTTACAGGGGCTAGGGAAGAGGGGCTAGGGGCAGAGGGGCAGGGGGGCAGGGGGGCAGAGGAGCAGCGGGGCAGAGAGGCAGAGGGGCAGGGGGGCAGAGGGGCAGAGGGGCAGGGGGGCAGAGGGGCAGGGGGGCAGGGGGGCAGAGGGGCAGGGGGGCAGAGGAGCAGGGGGGCAGGGGGTAAAAAAAATTATAGATATAGCAACCACCAAGGCAGTTAGGACGTTCTGAATTCCACCAAACCCTAGATTTTATTAGCCCCTAGCCCCTAGCCCCTAGCCTCTAGCCTCTAGCCCCTCTTCCAGACGGCCCAGGGAAATTCTAGCTGCTTCAGAAACTTGGGGATGACTGTCTTTTTGGAGGTATTTGAGGGCCCAAAGACTTTTAGGGCTAGGAAGATAGCCTAAAGCTTCGGCTAAGCGTTGCCTCACTAACCAATCCTCTGACTGGGCAAAGTCGAGGATACGATCGATTGCTTCGATCGCTTTGATTTCACCCAAAGCTGCGATCGCTGCCTGTTGCAGCACGACTTCATCCGTATCTAAAGCCCGAATCAACACTTCATAAGCCCGTGGATCTTTGAGATTTCCCAGCGAGACTGCCGCACTAAAACGCACCAACCAATCGGTATCTTCGTAAAAAGCCCGCACTAAAGGCTCAAATGCACGATTATCTTCCAGATAACCCAAGGCACCAGCAGCGTCAGCGCGAATTCCGTAATCGGGATCGGTTTCTAGCAACTTTACTAAAATCGGATAGCACTCTGGAGTCTGCTTAATACCCAAGGCAAACACAGCCATTGAGCGAATTTGGAGGTTTTCGTCCTCTAAAACTTTTTTTATTAAAGGCACCGCCTCAAACGCTGGCACATCGCGCAACGAGGCGAGGGCGATCATGCGATCGCGCGAAGACTCACTTTCTAGCTGGGCTGAAATTTGTTCTATCTTGGAATCATTCATTTCCTTAGTTTAACCTTTAGCTATATTTATTCACAAATCTTAACATATTTACAGCAGCTTGACGCCAAAGCAACCTAAATGGTAACGCCAGTCCCCTAACTAAGCTTCATCAAACTCAGTAAATGGTTCCAAGCCCCCGGATTCATCCGCAGGGTTATACTCAGCACTAAAGCCGAAGCACTACTGAATACTGTCTACCCCCTTACCCATGAGAAAAAATATGTATCTATGGACGCACGCTCAGAAAACGTTTAAATTGCTAGTATTAGCCGGTCTAGCCTGATTCTATAAAGATCGTCGTAGCGAAGAGTCAGAACCAGGGGACGAATAACTGAGTATGGAACTAGAAGGGCTCAATAGTCTGAGTCAATTTTGCCGGGATGAGGTGGCCTCAAGACCGCGCTCACCTATTCTACTGGCAGCGGAAACTGAGGCGCAGGCAGATAAGCAAATGCGTTTTCAGGCATCGCTTTTAGATCGGATCTGTCATGCCGTCATTGCCACGGATACAGAAAGGAAGATAACCTATTGGAACCGCTACGCCGAAACTCTCTATCAATGGCAAGCAGCAGAAGTCATAGGTAAAAATATCTATGAGATTACGGTGCCTCAAATTAGCCGCCAGCGGGTAGAAGAAATTTTCGACAACGCAGTCCAGCAAGGTGAGTGGAGAGGGGAAATTTTCTTGCAGCGCAAAGACGGCAGCGAGTTTTGGGCACGGCTAACTAATTCGGCTATTAAAGATGCCAATGGTGACATCACAGGTTTTGTAGAAGTTTCTATAGAAGTCGCAGATGAGGTACAGGCAAAAGAGCGATCGCAACAAAACGAAAGGACAACCCAAATTTTGTTGAATGCCATACCGGATGCTATATTTCGCACTCATAAAGATGGGACATTTTTGGACGGCCAAGTCCCAAAAAACTTCACATTGAAATTGTCTCACAGAGAGTTTTTGGGTAGAAAAATATCCGATACATTACCAAAAAAACTAGCTGCTAGGGCTATGCAGCACATAGAACAAGCCCTCTCGAAGGGAAAAAGCGAAATTTTTGAATATCAGCTGTTAAATAATGGCAAATTGCGCGACTTTGAAGCTAGGATTATTCCTAGCGACGCTGAAGAAGTTGTGCTAATTCTGCGAGACACAACCGATCGCAAACAAGTAGAAAGAAAACTAGCAAAAAGCGAAGAGCGCTATCGGATTGTTTCAGAGCTTACATCCGACTTCGCTTATGCCGCGAGGATCGACTCCAACGGCTTTTTTGTGACCGACTGGATTACAGGTGCCTTTAGCCGTATTTCCGGCTTCAGTTCTGAAGAAGTAGAAGCACGCGGCGGCTGGCAAAATCTCATCCATCACGATGATAAGTCAATTTTTCAAGAGCGCCTGCAAACCATTCTGTGTTGGCTCTCAAATGTGAGCGAATACCGGATATTAACCAAAAATGAGGAAATCCGCTGGCTGCGGGATTATAGCCAGCCTGTTTATTGTGATGATAAAAATCACGTACTTCTGATATACGGTGCCGTTCAAGATATTACCGATCGCAAACAAGCAGAAGAAGCGCTGCGCCAGCAAACTGAGCGAGAGCGGCTGCTGGGAATGATGCAAGAGCGCATCCGCCAGTCATTAAACATAGATGAAATTCTCAACCAAGCAGTAGCAGAAGTACGCAGCTTTCTGCAAGTAGAACGGGTAGCAATTTATCAGATCGAGCGCCAGAATTTTGGTAAATTTGTTGTCGAATCCATTGCACCGAATTGTTCGTCAATCTTGGGTGTCTCTTGCGAAGATCCTTGTTTTAACACAAAATTTATTCAAAAGTACGAACAGGGTCATGTCTGTGCCATTGATGATATTTACCAAGCAAATCTCGCAACTTGTCACATAGAGTTACTCGCTCGAATACAGATTAACGCTAATCTGGTTGTGCCAATTGCGTTCAACAACCAACTATGGGGATTGCTGTGCGCCCATCAGTGTTCTGGATCGCGACATTGGCAACCGTTTGAAATCGATTTCCTGCAACAGCTGGCAACAACGGTGGCGGTCGCAATCCAGCAAGCCTCACTTTTCAAGCAAATACAAAAACTCAATACCGAGCTGGAGCGGCAAGTGCAAGAACGCACCGCCCAGTTGCAAAAGGCGCTTGACTTTGAAGCAATGCTCAAACGCATAACTGACAAAGTTCGCGACAGCCTTGATGAAAATCAGATTTTAGAAACAGCCGTGCAGGAAGTAGCCATCGGACTAAACATCAGTTCCTGTAATGCGGCTATATACGATTTAGAAAAGGGCACTACCACCGTTTGTCAGGACTACGCAGTTAACTTTCCGGCAAAACAGGGTCGCGTAGCTCACATGGCAAACTTCCCCGAACTTTATACTCAACTGCTAGAAAAAAAATATTTCCAGTTTTGTTCGATCTTTCCCAATCCAGTGCGGGGAAGAGTGGCGATGCTGGCTTGTCCTATTTTTGATAATGAAGGAGTTTTGGGGGACTTGTGGTTAATTAACGACCACGATTATGCTTTTAGCGATTTAGAAATCCGATTGGTACAGCAGGTAGCGAATCAGTGCGCGATCGCGATTCGTCAAGCTAGACTTTATCAAGCAGCCCAAGCACAAGTAGCGGAACTGGAAAAACTCAATCTCCTCAAAGATGACTTTTTGAGTACGGTTTCCCACGAATTGCGGACGCCTATGGCAAACATGAAAATGGCGATCCAAATGCTCAAACTGGTTCCCAGCGGAGAACGACACCAGCGCTATTTAGAAATTCTCAAAGCAGAGTGCGATCGCGAAACCGAACTGATTAACGACCTTCTGGATTTGCAGCGGCTAGAAGCATCCTCTTATCCCCTTTCCCTCGCCGAATCCGTAAACCTGCAAGAGTGGTTACCCAACATAGTTGAACCATTTTACAGCCGTACTCTAGAACGGAAACAAAACCTCCAAGTAGAACTGTCACCCGACGTACCCTCGCTAGTTACCGATCGCGCTGGATTGGCCCGAATCCTGGCAGAACTGCTCAACAATGCCTGCAAATATACGCCCCCTAACGGCGGGATAGTTTTGCGCGTTTACCACCACTTAGGCAACAGTATAGAGTCAGAAGAATATGCCTCAGTGTGGCAGGCTACTTCCTCGTCCTGTGTGCCGATGACTATCTTTACCGTCAGCAATGAAGTTGAAATCCCCCCTTCCGAGTTAGCTCATCTTTTTAAGAAGTTTTATCGAGTTCTACAGGCAGATCTTTGGAAACAAGGCGGTACTGGTTTGGGGCTGGCTTTAGTACAGAAACTGGTAGAGCAGATGGGGGGCAATATTAACGTAGAAAGCGAGGGCGGCTGGACGACATTCCGCATCGAATTACCGCTACGTCAGTGAAGTCAGTGGTCAGTTGTCAGTGGTCAGTTGTCAGTGGTCAGTTGTCAGTGGTCAGTTGTCAGTTGTCAGTTGTCAGTGGTCAGTGGTCAGTGGTCAGTGGTCAGTGGTCAGTGGTCAGTGGTCAGTGGTCAGTTGTCAGTTGTCAGTTGTCAGTTGTCATTGGGAAATTTTAGATTTTAGATTTATTTTAAATCTGAAATCAGTCATTTGTGAAAAGGTACTGACTAATAACTAATGACTATTGACTATTCACTAATGACTAATGACCAATGACATTTTGCTTTTCTTTGAGTTTCAGTAATATTTCCGCATGAACTTCGCGGGTAATGGGGTAAAAATAGGCCAGCACCAAACCGCAGATGAGGGCAATTGTGGGCATAGGGCCAATAGCAATGCGGATTGCCAACAGGACAGAATCTGGTTGAATAGGCGTAGCAGCGTTTGCCAGGGGTTTCACATATCCAGCCCAATCTAAGCTTTTCAGAACCAAGAAGACTGCGATCGCCAAACAAACTTTTTGCAATAATACCACAAAGCTGTAGTATATGCCTTCCCGACGCTCTCCTGTTTTCAATTCATCCAGTTCGATCACGTCTGGCAGCATTGACCAGGGAATCAGATAAGCTGTAGCAACACCGAAACCTGCCATCACCGATAAGACATACATCAAAGATATTTGACCGGGCTTTAAGAAAAACAGTCCTGCTTGTGCTATAATCCACACTCCCATTCCCATAAAATAAACCGCTTTTTTGCCCACCCGTTCGCTAATCGCACTCCAGACAAACAGCATCACCAGAGCAGTTCCTTGGACGCCGAGAATTACTTGCGCGATCGCAGAATCTGGCAAGCGCATCCAACTAACAACGAAGTAAGGAATAATCGCAGCTGTAAGCTGGACACCGAGCCAGGAACAGAGATAAATACCGATCACAAACAAAAACGGTACATTGCTCAAAACAATCCGCAATTGTGACAAAATTGGTGTGGATACAGGCTGCTCGATCTCAGGGTGTTGTGCTGCTACGGCCATAACGCGGGACCGAACCCCCCAAACACACCAATACATAGGCAATACGGACATCAGGGCACAAACCGCTCCAACTACCAAATATTGCTGAATGCGGTCATTCGGAATTACACCCGCAATAATACCGACCACAATCACAGACAGAATACTACCCCCAATCGAGAAGCCAAATCGAAAGCTGTTGAGGTTGGTGCGTTCGTCGTAGTCTTGAGTCAGTTCGGGTGTCAAAGCGGTGTAGGGCAAATTGACGGCGGTGTAGAAAGAATTAAACAGAATCGATATCACCACATAGTACCAGAACAATGCCCACTGATTCGTCGCCTCATCACCACTAAAGCGGGGTACAATCCACTGCAAAAAGAAAGTAATCCCGAAAGGAATCGCACCATACAGCATCCAAGGGAGGCGACGACCCCAGCGGCGGTTCTGGGTGCGATCGCTCATCACACCCACCATCGGATCGTTCACCGCATCCCAAACCTTGCCAATCAGAAGCACCCATGCTGCCAACCCAGTATTCAAACCAGCGACATTGGTGAGGAAATATGCCATATAAAACACCCCAATGTTAGCTGTGATCGCAGCACCCATATCACCAGCACCGTAAGCCAGTTTGGTGCTGAAACTGAGCTTTCCGCTTTCAGGTGTGGAATCGGAATGGGGAGAATTGGCAGGATTACTCATACTAAGGGCGATGGATTGTACTTGGCTAATTTTAGGCTCAACTGCTGCCAAACGCTATATTTTTGTTTGGCTTAGCGCCTCCGGTGAGGGGAAGCCGTCCCTTTTGGTTTGAGCGATCGAACTTTTTACTATACGAAATGCACAACATTCCATCGGGAGGAAGTTGTAGGTTATGAAACTTAAGGATAAAATTATATAACCAACTGCCAGGACTTGACTATGGTTGTTGCGGCGCAATTCCAGACTTATACCGTAGAAGAGTTTCTTAACCTAGACCTCCCGGAAGGACAGGAATACGAACTTATCGACGGAAGGATATCTGTGATGGTAGAACCTTCAGGGGAACACGAAAATCTGCGTTCCGAACTGATGGTAGAATTGCGAATGGAAAGCAGACGCCGCCAACTCGGACTGCTGGTGCATCCAAAACCCGTACTGCAATTAGGGCCAAAAGATACTCGCAAACCCGACTTAATTGCAATTAATGGGGATTCTTGGAATCGCCAGACTCAATCAGAAGCGGTATTGAGGGAATCACCCAGCGTTGTAATTGAAATTGTCAGTACGAATTGGCAAGAGGACTATCGGCATAAACCCCTGTGGTATGCTGCTTTTGGAGTAAGTGAGTTGTGGATTGTTGACCCGCTGTTTACTGTCGATCGCTATCCTAACCGCAGGAATCCGAAAATTGAAGAACCTACGATTGCGATCGGACAATTGGTTAATTCGCGTAGTATTTTAGTGGAAAGAGAATATGAGTTTCAGAGTTTTACAGGGAAACAGAGGATTGAGTCGCGGGTTTTCCCAGATTTAGAGATTACTGTTGAGCAGATTGTTGGTTATGGGCAGGGGATTTGATATTGTTTTGGATGGGTAGCGATCGTAAGAAATTAAAAGCTGAATAATAGCAAAAAAAATACTTTATCTACCGACAGGGGTTTGTAAGTCGGTAATTCCGATGTTTTGGAAAAAACTGACCTATGAGCCTGCCGGATTTTATACCTAAAACATAATTTTTTCGATTTAATATACCTAATGTTCCAGTAATTTGACACTGCCGATTAGCAGTCACACCATTTAATATTTCCCTATTTTCATTTACTACCTTTCTAATTGCTCCTACAATATCACGAACATCCATATCTTCATCAAAAAATGTTTGATACTGTTCTTGTGAACCATCCCAATAATTAGGATGATGACTTTGGAGAATATGCCGCATTCCGTCTCTGTTTAAAGTAAAATCTACAGAACGACTTACTCTAAAAGTTTGCGTTCTGAATCCTCTCAAAGCATCATTCAAATCACTTCTTCTAGGTCTTGGGATGATAGTTTCTCTGCTAACTAAAATTTCATTTACACCATCTGCAAGTAAAATCGGTATTTCACTTGCAGATTCCTGAGATGTGTATAAAATTTTAGCTTCAGCTTGAAAAGATAATCCCAGAAGGATAAGTAAAGAAGCAGTTAGTTTTAGAGGTCTCCTCATAGCTAAAAAATTATGCAAATTTGACTTCAACAATGATTTCCCGGCGCGGCTGACCACCAGCTTCAACAATTAGCTCAACATTACCACGTCCACCGCGACCAGGTTGAATTAACTCATAGCGAGAAGTAACTTCGCCCATGACTGTACGATAGTTTTGAAAACAAACATTTCGGTTCCCAGTTGCATCAGGAAAACTATCTCCTTCCCAACTACACCAATCATCAAATTGAGAATTTACGGGTAACAATGAGTCTGCAACCTGATTAGGAGAAAGTCCCTGTTTACCTAGCACTTGACTGGCAATATGAATGCCTGTCATTGTAGGGCCAGTAATTTTAGCGGTGCTAGTTTCACCTTGATACTTTTGAACAAAACCAAAACCCACATTTGGCCCCCACTTATCTTGTCTTTGTTGCCCCCAGAAAATATTAGTTTGAGCGCGTGCAAGTTCGGTTTTGTTTTCTCTGAATTGACGCTCAACAAAATCCCGGTCAGCTAGTTGAATTGCCAAAAGTTCTTCTTCAGAAGGGCCAAATGCCTCGGATAATGCACCTCGAATAATTCTGCCAGCAGCAAAGCGTAGCAAAGTACCAAAAACAGCACGGGATGTTAATGCTCTCAGCAGAAAGCCGAAAATAAACGCTTCTGCTGGTTTAGGGAAAAATATACCAGAGGTAGTTGCTAGGGAAGCGCCACCTACAATAGCTAACTGAGTAAATTTACGTCTGCTGATACTCATAATTACTGCCTGCGACCTGGAGATGAGGAAATAGGCTCAAGTAGGGCTTGAACAAATGAAACTTTTGTATATACACTATCGTTATTGTTCGGAGTTTCTATGGCAACACTACTGACTTTGCTGACATCCAATAATAAAAGCGATTTTTCGCCTACGGACAGAGTTTTAGACGCAGCGAGATTTCCATCCAGATAAACGTTTACATCTACTGGTTTGTTGGCCCTTATGTCATCAGCAATACCAAAAGCTAGACGAAGAGTTTTAAACCTTGCTTGAGAGCCAGCAGGTCTAATTCTACAGGTAATTAATGAGTTATATCCACTATAAATATAAAAAATTTCGGTAAATGCCTGTCTACCTATAGAAATATCCTGCTGACTGCTGTCCATAGTTCCGCGCCGAACGCAACCAGTTGAAAATAGAGAAGTGGTGCGCTGTTGTCCTTGCGCTACTTGCCAAGCCGATCCCGCAAAAACCAGGCATATCGCCCCAATTGCGGCAACTTTACGAATAAACTTCATTTTTTCCCTGCTCTCTACTGCTTGCGTTGTTTTGGTTAAAAAAGTAGAACTTTATCTGACCAGTAAAATGGCACAGTCTTATAGTAAATCCCCGGTGCTAAACGCTACCAATTGAAAAAAACAGATTTGATGGGATTTTTATAACAAATTTTTAAGTAAAACCCAGAAAAAACTTGATTTTATTGGCTTATACTAAGCTATAATCCCCAAAACCATTATCCTACCTAACCTCTATGACTATTACGGAAGTTTTACAATTTGTAGATCGGTTAGTCGAGAAACAAACGGGTGAACACCTAGACGATCTGCAAAAAACTGTCATTCAAGGAGTTTGGCAAGGGAAAAGTTACAATCAAATTGCAGATGAATCTGGGTATGATAAAAACTATGTTGGAGATGTTAGCCGGAAGTTATTTAAAATTTTATCTGAACAGCTAAATGAAGATATCAATAAATCTAATTTTTCTTGGACGTTAGAAAGAGTTATAAATTCTCCTCATTTTGTTGGTGTAAATACAAATATTACTTATTGTCCGTTTTATCCTCCAGCAGATCCAAATCAATCTATCAATAATGAAGAGAAAACGAACAAAAACAGAAGATATCACGATTTAACCCTAGCACCGAAAATTACTCATTTCTACGAGCGCGCAACCGAACTTCAAACCCTATCCGATTGGCTAACTAACCAAAATACTCGTCTCATCTCAGTTTTAGGATTAAGTGGAATTGGTAAAACTACCCTAGTTAAACAGTTTGTTGACCTAAATATACAACAATTTGATGTAGTTATCTGGAAAACTCTCAAACTATCCCAGTCTTTAGATGGTATTCTTACTGAAATTTTCACAGGTATCAATACCGAGCTTATTCAATCTGACAATAAATTAACTCAATTTTTTAACCTTTTACGCCAGCAAAGATGTTTAATTATCCTTGATGATGTGGAAGAATTATTTGTCAGTGGACAATTGGCAGGACAATTCAAACCGGAATATAAGAACTATCAAAACTTGATTAAAATGATGACAGATATAGAACATCAAAGTACTTTAATCTTAATCAGTCAAGAACAATGCCAAGAAATGCTCTGCTTAGATGAAGAATTATACCCTATTAAATGCTTAGAGTTACAAGGCTTAAACAATACCGAAATACTGAAAAGCCTGAAGTTAAAAGACGAGTCAAGCTGGTCAAAGCTGATTGAACTATATGAAGGTAATCCGGTTGATTTAAAAGATATTGCGAATTTAATTAAAAATATATTTAATGGGAAAGTTGCTGATTTTTTGAATGAAGATGGTATAATTGTCACTAAAGATATGAAATCACGCTTCACTGAATTATTCAAACGAATATCACCGATAGAACTAGAGATTATTTTACAATTAACTAAATTTGATCGACCTGTGTTAAGAGAAGATTTAAGAGAAAGTTTATCTCTATCATCAATGGATTTGATGAATGGGTTACAATCTTTGAGCCAACGTTATTTACTCAAAAGAATAGAAGGAGAGAAGATATTGTTTGATTTATCTCTTATTATTCAAGTATATGTTAGAACTTGTTGTCAACTACGAAGTGCTGAAACAATTGCCAGCGGAAGTTCAGGCTGATGAAACAAGGTAAGCCAAAATATGCTGAGTCCTATCCGTTTGCGCTCCAGCGGGGTAATGATTTGTATACTGTTGTAAGCGTGTTAAAACGCTTCGCTCAATTGCTGGGCGAATAAGTAAAGTACTCTACAGTTTTTCTTTAAACTGGTAGCATGATATATACGATCGCGTCACTTATGCCCGACATATACGTCTCTTGGCCAGACTACTACTCTAAGATCGAACACTTGGCCGTCAAAATCTATCAGTCCGACTGGAACTTCAACCAGATTATCTGTCTTGCTAGGGGTGGATTGCGAATTGGCGATACTCTATCTCGGATTTACCGATATCCGCTGGCAATTCTGGCTGCCTCATCTTACGGTGGTTTCGAGAACCGAGTGCGAGGCGATCTCACATTTTCCTCTCACATAACTATGACCAATGACCAACTCGGCAGCCATATCCTTTTAGTCGATGACTTAGTAGATTCTGGCACAACTCTCCAGCAGAGCGTTGTCTGGCTAAAGCGCAATTATGGTTCCCAAATCGAAGAAATTCGGACAGCGGTACTCTGGTACAAAGGCTGCTCTGAAATTGCCCCAGATTACTGCGTGGACTATTTACCGGATAGCCCCTGGATTCATCAACCTTTTGAACCCTACGAGAATATGAATATAGCCGATCTGGCAGCATCTTATCCGGCAGCTTTAAACTCCAAACAGCCATAGCCAAATCGGGAGAGTGAAGAAGAGTAAAGCCGTACCAAGTGCGATCGCAGTTACGGCTAAATCGCGATCGAGATCGTAAGCTTCCGCAATAATCAGAGTCGCAAAAGCTGGCGGCATTGCCATTTGCAACAAGATTACCAGCAGAGGTAACCCAGTCACACCCAACCCACGCAATCCGTACCCCAAAACTAAAGGAACCAGCAGCATTTTAATCGCCAAGGAAATGGACGCCTGTCGCACACCGCCCCAAGAAGATAACTGGCTCAGCCGCATTCCAATTAGCATTAGGGACAGCGCTATTACCGTCCACCCAAACCGCTGTAAGCTGGTATCAACTAAATCTGGTAGGGGCACGAGTCGGAAAGCCAGTCCAAATCCCAAACTCCACAGAGCGGGAGTTTTCAGAACCGCACCGAGTAATTGTCCAAAACTATTCGCCCCCGTACCAAAACGAGCAGCAAGAGCAACGCCCAACCCGTAAGTTCCCAGCGTGCTGCCCAGCAAGTCGTAGAAGACCGCCCACCCAAAGTATTCCTGTCCAACTAGGGCAAGGGTTACGGGATAGCCTAAGTAGCCTGTATTGCCCACCATTGATGCCAATAGGAAGCTGCCCTGATTCTGCTCTTCGCGATCGGTTTCAACACCAACATTAGATTGAAAAGATGCTCGGATCTGAATCCCCGCCCAAGCAAGTCCAGCCCCCAATAGAATTGCCGCCCAAGCTGCCACTGGTGCGATCCAAATCGGCCCCGATAAATTAGTGCGTCGCAGAAACGCCACAATACTAATCGGGACTCCGATCCAGAAGAGAAACTGGCCCAAATAAGCGGGCACGCTTTTAGGCAGGATACAGCCTAGAAACCATCCCAGGAGAACTCCTCCTGCGATCGGCATATAGAGTTCCAAAAGCTTAATTTCCGGACTGGACATGGTGGCTGAAGTTAAAGGAAATAGTAGCAGTCCGTTATCAGTCGTCAGTTGTCCGAGTGCTTTTGACCAATGACAAGGGAATTTTAGATGTTATAGGACTTAAGCTTTTCGCCCCCCCAGCCCCCCAAATCTGGGGGGAGAAAAGTCCTGTTCCCCCAGATTTGGGGGCTAGGGGGCAAAACCTTGGTTTTTGCCTAAGTCCTGTTTTAATTAAATGTGCAATCTGCAATCTTCCCTTCCCAATGACCCGTTACAATTTCTTTAGCGTTCGGTTTCGATCTTAAGTGCAGGAGTGAATGGTGTGGATAATGCCAGCTTGTCTGGAAAGCCATCAAAGGTAGCGGCTCCCTCAATGGATGATATTCCTGAGGCTTTAAGGGAAGCGCCGTCTCCATTACCCCAGCGTCCTTGGCAACGAATGTGGTTAATGGGACTATTGGTGGGTTGGGGAGCGTTCGCTCTTTTTATTGGTCTGTGGTTCGCCAGTTTGTCTCAATCTTCCTCTCAGACAGCGACAGCTCAAAAGAGTGAAGCAACATCCACCGCCGAACCAAGTCTAACTTCAAAGGAGGCTCTCAGCAGTTCCCCCCGCGAGCCGGATATAGTCTTAGGAAAATCCGGACACTTTGCTTACAAAGAAGCTCCCTCCGCAGAACTTCAACCCATTGCGGGGGATGGTCGCTTTAAGCTACGCAAAGCCGCTGCCCAGAAGTATAACGCTATGGTGGCAGGAGCTAGGGCACAAGGTGTCATTTTGGTGCCGATTTCGGGCTTTCGCTCAGTGGCGGAACAGCAGCACCTGTTTTTTGACGTTAAAGCACAGCGGGGACAGGTAGCCGCAGAACGAGCAACCGTCAGTGCGCCGCCCGGTTACAGCGAACACCACACGGGTTATGCCCTCGATGTTGGGGATGGTAGAGTACCGGCAACCAACCTGAGTCCCAATTTTGAAAAGACTGCTGCCTTCAGGTGGCTCCAGGCTAATGCGGCTCGCTATAGTTTTGAGATGTCGTTCCCGAAAAACAATGCACAAGGCGTCAGTTATGAGCCTTGGCACTGGAGGTTTGTGGGCGATCGCGACAGCTTAGAAACTTTTTACAAAGCCAAACAACTAAAAATTAAAAACTAAGCGACTGGGCTAGGAACTAGGGACTAGGGGTTAGGGGCTAGGGGCTAGGGGCTAGGGGCTAGGGAAAGAGGGAAAGAGGGAAAAGGGGGAAGATTCTGCCCCTCTGCCCCTCTGCCCCTCTGCTCCTCTGCCCCTCTGCTCCTCTGCTCCTCTGCCCCTCTGCTCCTCTGCCCCTCTGCTCCTCTGCCCCTCTGCTCCTCTGCCCCTCTGCCCCTCTGCCCCTCTGCCCCTCTGCTCCTCTGCCCCTCTGCCCCTCTGCCCCTCTGC
>NZ_JAIQZM010000045.1 GCF_023333595.1 Argonema galeatum A003/A1 | reverse complement strand
ACATTGTAGAGACGTTTCATGAAACGTCTCTACAGCCTAGAGACATAAAGGGGGTAATCGTTGCGGATTTGGTATAAGCGGCATCGACTTCCCTGCGAGCGATCGACTGGCTCTTCCGTATTTACTATGCTATTTGGGCAGAGGGGCAGAGGGGCAGAGGCATAAAAATGTGATTTTTTGAACAAAAGCATCACAACTCCGAAAGAGCCAATCTTTTGCACTTCAAAAACTCAACCAAAGCAAACCGCCGAGGGTGAGAACGGCTGCGATAAGCGCGACCCAGATAAATAGATTATCTTTGGTATTTACCTGGCCTAGATCGACGGGTTCGCTTTGAGGGCGTGAGGGAGGAGGACTTTTTACAGATGAGGTAGGATTGCCCAAACGAGATTTGGTTTCATTGTCGCCGATCGCGCCCAGATCGGGAATTTGAGTGAGCCATTCGGGACGGCGATTGAGCTGAGGAGCTTCTAAAATATAGATCAAGCGGCGACTTTGTTTGCGGGTTTCGATACTGGGATGACGATCGAGCTGCTTGCAGAGAGAGAGAGCCTCATTCCTTTGACCGGCTGCTTCGTAAGCAGTCACCAGCCAAATTTGGATCTCGCCACCGAGACGAGAATTGCGATCGACCAAAGCACTCGCCTTTTCCAAATGCTGAACCGACTGGCGATACTGCCCGCCTTCAAAGGCAGATTTGCCAGCTTGGTATTCTGTTCTGACAATTTCTAAAGTTTCTGCACTCACTGGTGATTTCGAGTTAGTTGTCTGGTTTAACTGGCCTGCTTCTTCTAGGCTAACGCTAAGTACTTAGAGCAATGCCGAAAAGTAGGTTTTAAAGATTTTTTTACCACAGATAAACACAGATAAACACAGATGTGTAGATGATTATGCTAGAAAACTTAGCGCGATTAGATTATGGTAATGCTTCCCACGGCGAAGAGTTTAAAGCGGGACAGTCGAAGCATTGCCCCTACGAGGTAGTATTTCCCCCCCCCTCTCCGAGATCGGAGAGGGGGGTTGGGGGGGTGAGGTTTCGCCGGAGCTTTTTCCCTCTCCTAACTAAGCCATAAACTGCGAGCCTACGATCATAGAGCCAATACCGGCGTCGGTAAAAATCTCCAACAGCAGCGCATGAGGAATCCGACCGTCGATAATGTGAGTAGCGCGGACGCCTTGGGCGAGACTGCGGACGCAACAACTCACCTTGGGAATCATCCCACCGCTAACAACACCGGATGCAATTAGCTCGCGAGCTTCTTGAATATCCAGCTTAGCAATCAAGGTAGACGGATCTTTGTAATCCCTGAAGATACCCGCCGTATCCGTGAGCAATATCAACTTTTCTGCGCCTAAAGCCGCTGCCAGTTCTCCAGCCACAGTATCGGCGTTGATATTATAAGCTTGTCCCATGTCGTCCGCCGCTACGCTGGACACCACTGGGATGTATCCACTCTTGACGAGGGAATTCAAAAGCTTGATATCCACAGCGCTTACTTCCCCCACAAAGCCGATGCCTTCTTGGCCTTCGGGACGCGCTTTGATCAAGTTGCCGTCTTTGCCGCAAAGTCCCACCGCCAAACCACCAGCTTGGTTGATCAAGGCGACAATCTCTTTGTTTACCCGCCCTACTAAAACCATTTCCACCACATCCATCGTGGCGGCGTCAGTAACCCGCAGACCATTTTTAAATTGTGGCTCGATTCCGAGTTTATCCAACCACGAGTTAATTTCCGGGCCACCGCCGTGTACTACTATGGGTCGCAAGCCCACACATGATAAGAAAACTATGTCGCGGATAACTTTGTCTTTAAGCGTGCTGTCTTTCATAGCCGCACCGCCATACTTGACGACAACAGTCCGACCGGCCAATTGTTGGATGTAGGGAAGTGCTTCGCTGAGTACCTGTACGCGAGTGGCATCAGCCCTCTGAATATATTCGTTTTCGTTGACCATGAGCAGTTTTTGAGATGGAATAAGGTTTAAACGCAGTTTAGATGAGGTTGCCACTCTTAATTATCTCAACGGCAACAGTTTGTCTTTTTCTCTAGTAGGATTTGGTAACGAAACCCAACCTACCAGGACTTACGCACTCATGCCCCCCTTGCCCCCTCCCCCAAATCTGGGGGAGAAGAAGTCTTGTCCCCCCCAGATTTGGGGGGTTAGGGGGGCCTATACGTAAGTCCTACCTACAATTCCTCCTTGTCTCCCTTGTCTCCCTTGTCCTCCTTGTCCTTTTTGACTTTTCAGGGAGGAGAAATTTCTGGTTTGAGAACTTTGGGAATCTCTTCCATCACTCGCGCTGCTAGTTGTTCGGGTGTCTCGCCTGCGTCTGCGGTGACTCGAATGTCGGCTTGGGCATAAAGCTCTAGTCTTTGTTCTAAAAGCATTTGCAGCTTGATGTTGCGATCGGCATCCTTTAAGAGGGGGCGCGTCGTGTCTTCTGCCAAACGGACTATCAGTAGTTCTACGGGTACGTCGAGCCATACGACAAGACCGTGGTGCAAGTAACTCCAGTTTTTTCGGCGCAGAACTATGCCCCCGCCGGTCGCTACAGCTAGTTTTGTGTACGCCGACAGCTCTGCTAGCACCTGGCTTTCGATTTGCCGAAAGGCATCCTCACCAGCAGTTGTAAAAATTTCGTTAATGGATTTACCCCCCGCTACTCGCTCGATAACGGCATCGGTGTCAAAGAAACGGTAGCCTAGCTGCTGGGCCAATAAGCTTCCCACGGTCGTCTTACCAGCTCCCATCATGCCAATCAGGTAGAGATTGATTCCCTTTAAAATATTGTTCACCTGTTAAGCTCTCTGTACCGTTTGCGTCAGGACTGGTATTTATTTTACCGAGAATTTGGTAAGTTTTGGGTTGTTCTTTCTCAATGGCTCGATAATGTGTTTCTTGGCAGGTATGCTTAATTTGCTGTTCGTTAAAATACTCCATAAATATAGGTTGAAGCTTAAAACTTGTAGCATTTCTATAAATTAGCGATCGCCTTGCCAAAGATGACAACACTTCTATTAATTCGAGTCTAGATATAGAGGGCGTCTTCTCCTTTACCATTTCTGGCACAATAACTAGCTCTTCATTAATCGCTAACCATTCTATTACTTGTTTCTCGACATTTGACAATCGATTTAACTGTTGTTCTAATAATTCGCGAATTTCTCCAAATACTAATACATTTTGCCGCAAAAAATCAGATATATTACCATTAAATAATTCTTTAATAGTTGTTAAAATTATTTTTAATGCTAAAGGGTTACCTGCATAACCTCTAATTAGTAATTTACAGTCTTCTTCGGAACCAGACACGCCTTTAGACTTAATAATTTCCTGACATTCAATTTCTGACAAACCTTTTATACCTAAAGAGCGAGCTGGTAGTATAGACCCTTCAATTGATGCTATTGTTTTAATTTTTTCGCGACTGGTAAGTACCAAACAGCTTTGATGTAATACTTCTCCAGCTCGTTTGAATAGTTCCCCGTAAGCTTCATATCCCTCTCGAAGATTGCCTGTGTAAGTATTGGGTTGGAGAAGAGACTCAACGTTATCTAGTACCAGCAAGCAACGAGAACCTCTTAAGCAGTCAATCAGTTGTGAAATTCTACCAGCTAAGGTTTCTGATAAAGTAGTTGCATTTAGATCGTCATTAGATAAAAATTGAATTAGGTTACCTAAAAAATCTTGGATGGGTGGAGCATGACGGACCGATCGCCAGATTGAACAGTCAAATTTCTCGTTAATTTGTTGGGCAAGGCGTATCGATAAAGCCGTTTTGCCAATTCCCCCTATACCTAGCAGCGCCACCAAGCGACAGCGATCTTTAACAATCCATTCTTCTAGCTGAGCTAATTCTTTTTGGCGTCCGTAAAAGATATCGACATCAATTGCCTCTCCCCAATCGTAGCGCTTATTGTTTGATGAAACTAAGTAATTATTAACCTGGGATTGATAAGATGGAGCAATTTTATATCCAGCTTCTTCCAGTAAGGTTGTAACGCGACTCCAATGATTAATTTTTACTGTTTCCCCAGTTTGGGAAATCCGCATTGATTCTATGTACTTATACAAGGCATTAGATAGATAAACCCTCACCGAACTGCTAGTGCGAGTTTGATAGATTGCATTTGCTATTTCGGCGGGACTATAACCGCAAAGTAATCCTCTAAGAATCTTTTTTTCAACGGGTGTAAGACCTTTGCCTTTAGCAGAGGCCAGATCTATATATAACTTCTCTAAGTGCCAGCTATTAGCTGCTTCTGTAAATTCTTCTTGCACTTTCGTTAATAATGTAGATGCCATGCCACTGATTTACTAACGCATTTTTAACGTAATGTTGATATATGTTAGCTATTTTCAACATCTAAAGTATAAAAGACTAACGCAATTAATAACATCCGTGCAATGACGGATAACTCATAAATGAGTTAACATAATCTTCATGGAAACTTTATACAGTCTTTATAAAGTTTCTATGAAGAATGGCTAAAAATAAAGGTATGCGATGAATCTTTTTGATTAAAATCGTGCTACTACCTGTGTTACCCGGTTCTGTAAACACTGCGGTTGCTCAGGGTGCCGTCCAGCCTTCACAGACTTTAGCTCAGTGAATTTACTGGTTTCTCCTTTTAATATTGCAGTTTTTGCAGGTGGTAAAGATGTATTTAATCCGCGAAGTTGTCCAACAGGCTCTAACGACTGGCTATCTGAGTGTTGCCGCAGAAGAAGATCTACGCCAGCTTTTGCAGAAAAGGTACGATCTCGAAGATCTAGATGCCTTCATGGCCTTGCAGCAAGAAGCAATGGCTGGTAGGGTGACGCAAGAGTCCCGCGAGTTAATCAAAAATCAGTATTTTGGCCGTGGTAATTTGTGTACTCCCATGTGGGAAGCTGATGTTGCTTGATGGCGGTAGATTTTACGATCGAGGAGGGGAGCGATCGCTTTCATCATCAAATTCATCGTCATCCTCAAATCCCCAATCCTCTTCATTCCCACTTTTATTATATTCCCAGTCATTTTCATTTCTTTTTGGCTCCCCCCGATAAGGCGGCGTGATGACTCGATACTCTGCATCGTAAACAGACTCAGTTTTTCCCACGCCCGAATTTTTAGGTTCTTTATAGCTATAGGAATATACAGAGCCAGCTTTGGAGCTACTTGTCGGCGCTTGCTCGGTTTCATAAGTAGTGCGGTTTCTGGCATTATCCTGACGCTCTTGAGTATCACCGATCGGGCCTTCTTCATCATCCGCGTTCTCCAAATAATCATATTCCGCCGAACTTTGGGTAGTGGAATAAGAGCGACTTTCATTGGGTGAAGAACTTTCCGGAGATTGCCATCTATAACGGGAGCTTTCCGCTTCAAGTGTACGAATGCGGGATTCTGCTTCGCGGAGCGTCCTTTGGGTGACTTGCAATTGTTGCTCAGAGAAATAATTCGAGAGTTGGAACAACAGAGATAGCAGCAGCGAAGAGAAAAAACCAGTTGCTAGAGCTACGATAACCCATACCCCTAGAGGTAACGGCAACGACTTCGCGCCCAAAAACGCCAGCACGACTGGCGACAAATTGTATAAGGCAAATAGAGTTAGCCCTAAGAGAAATATAAGCAGCAATACAAGGCGAGACATAATTGGTAATTGGTAAATTTCAAATGTGAGATTTCAGATTTCAGATTTTAGATTTAATTTCAATTCTTTAATCGAAAATTACTAAAGGTGTCCTGACCAGCGATTGATAGGAATGCAGTCAATATCCAGTTGATCTAAAGCACGAGATACCACAAAATCCACCAAATCTTCAATTGTCTGGGGATTGTGATACCAAGCTGGAATAGCCGGAACAATTCTCGCACCAGCCTCCGCCAAACTCGTTAAGTTCCGCAAGTGAATCAAGCTGAAGGGCGTCTCGCGGGGGACAATCACGAGTTTGCGTCCTTCCTTGAGCTGAACATCAGCTGCACGCTCCAAAAGGTCAGAACTCAGACCAGCTGCCAGCTTTGCTACCGTACTCATACTGCAAGGCATCACAATCATCCCCAAAGTACGGAAAGAACCACTAGCAATGTTAGCGCCCACATCGCCCCAAGGGTGACAGCGGAGTTTTCCTTTTGTTTCCACCCCGCTGTGGAAGCGCCAGAATTGCTCCTGCTGGATAGGATTGGCAGGCATACTTATATTTTGTTCTGCTTGCCAAACCATATAAGTAGATTTAGAGGCAACAAGCTCGATCGCCATCTCCGCTTCCAACAGAAATTTTAATGCTCGCACGGCATAGATCAGGCCAGATGCCCCTGAAATGCCTAATATCAAAGGTTTGTCATTGGTCATTAGTCATTGGTCATTAGTCATTGGTCATTGGTCATTGGTCATTGGTCATTAGTCATTAGTCATTGGTCATTAGTCATTAGTCATTAGTCATTGGTAGTAGCTAGTGCAAGTTGTCAGTTGTCATTGGTCATTGGTCATTAGTCATTGGTCATTGGTGATTGGGGAATTGGGAATTGAGAATTGAACACTGGTGATTCTCTCCCCCACTCCCCCACTCCCCCACTCCCTTCTTTACTTTTGACTTTTGACTTTTCTAGCTCCTTTTTGACTTTTGACTTTTGACTTTTCTATCCCCTTACTCATCATCAATATTGATAAAAGGGTCTTCATCTAAATCCTCGTCTGAAATTTGATGGTTGCTGCCTACCGTCACCAAGTCTATTTGCTGACGGTAGTAATCGACGCTTTTGACTTGGACTTCTACACGATCGCCCAATCGATACTGCTTCCGGTTTTTACGCCCCACAAGTGCTTCTTGGCGAGAGCGATACTCATACCAGTCATCTTTGAGAGAGGATACGTGAACCAGTCCTTCTGGGTAAAAGTACTTTCCATCCTGTAGCGGCACTTGCATTTCCACAAAGAAACCGTAGGATTGGACACCAGTAATTACCCCTGGGAACACCTCACCAGTGCGCTCTTTCATCAGCTCGGCTTTTTTGAGCCCTGCCAAATCTGCCTCAGCGTCCTCTGCCTCTTTTTGTCGCTCATTGAGGGGTACAATCACTGCTGTCAGATGAGCTTCCAGTTCTTGGTGGATGCTGGGTGGCAGAACGTTCCAATTGATATTACCGTGGCAGGAACTGTGGCCCAGGTTGACTTGTTCTTTGGCGCGGGTGGTACGGCGATCGCGTCCATGCTCAAATACCGCTTGCAGTATTCGTTGCACGAGTAGATCTGAGTAGCGCTGCGCTGGAGAGATGCAGTGAGTATAGGCGGTATCCAAAGCCAGACTAAAGTGAGAACCGGGTGTGGTGCTATAAAAAGCTGGCTTTAAGGTTCCTTGCAGGAGAGAGTCGAGGACTTTCTGTGACTTAGAAGCGGCAAATTGTTGGATAAATCTTTGGAAATCAGAAGGTAGAACTATATCTTCCTGCTCTAGTTGCAAATCTATGCCCAGATTGCTTGCCAACTTGATCAATTCTTGTGCATCATCTGGATCGGGTGCAGATTGAATCCGGTACATTCCCGGTACTCCTAGCGCATTTATATGGCTAGCCACCACTTGATTCACCAAGATCATCCATTCTGCCAGGAGCGATCGATCTGGGCGGGAGGGCAAGGTCACCAGCACATTATTCGCTCCTTCATCGCTGAATTGGCTGCTGAACTGCTCGGTCGTTTCCGGCTTTTCTAGAGCAAATCCACCCCGCTGTTGCCGGTGTTCTTTCACCATCTGACTTAGCACCAAAAGTTGGTCAAGCGTCGGAATGACTGGTGCCAAGTCGTGCATAACTGCTCGACCGATCGCAGTTTCGTGGCGCTTCATAATTGCTCGTGCTTGAGACTGGGTTAGTTGATAGTCTACCTGGATGACGCTTGGTAGAATCTCAAACTCCACCAGTTGACCGGAGCTGTTCAGCGTCAGCTGCACCGAGATAGCCAGCTTGTCCTCTCCCATCAACAGAGAACAACGCTGCAAAACCGCTTCCGGCAGTAGGGGCAACACCATTTCGCCCAGATGCACGCATCTACCGCGTCGCTGGGCTTCCCGATCGATCGTTGAATCGGTCTCGACGTATGAGGCTACATCGGCGATGTGAACGCCTACTCGCCAGTTTTCGGCATCAATTTTTTCTAAGGTAAAAGCCTGTTCTACTAGCAAAGTACCTGACTCGGACTCTTTATAGCTGTCGGGAGTAATTGCGATCGTAACCAAGTGACGCAGATCGAGTCGATTTTTTAGATCTGTTTTGCTGATGGAAGTTGGCAATTTTTCAGCTTGAGCCAACACAGCGTTGGGAAAGCGCCTTGGTAAATCGTGCTTGCAACAAACGATGTCGATGTCTGCTGCTGCTTCGGCATCGCTGCCCAGGATTTGCGCCACGCGACCCACGGGGGGCTGAGTCGCTAGGGGGTAGCGCAGGATTTCTACATGAACCAGGTGGTCTATTGATTGGCCCAGGTTTTTTCCGTTGGCGAGGAGGTCGAGTTCAAATAGCAGGCGATCGTCCAAGGGAACTGCCCGGTACACTAGGCGTCCCGCCCGGTCTGCGCTTTGCTTCACTCGCGCCAGCACGCTGGGGTTGGCTCGCTCCAGAACGAGCCGCACTTCTCCTTCTGGGCTGCGTCGCCGGTTCCCCTCCTTAGTGATTTTGACCAGGACGCGATCGCCATTCCAAGCTGTACTCAGATGGCTTTCCCGGACGTAAATATCAGCCGCGCCCTCTACATTTTGAATAGCAAAACAAAACCCTTTACTCGAACAGCGGAGTTTTGCTTCGACCACACCGGGCTCAAATACCCGGCGATACTTACCCCGCTCTTTTACCAAAATGCCAATTTTTTCCAGAGCATCTAAAGCTATTTCTAATTGGCGCAGACCATTTTCCTCTTGGCAACCCAGTTTTTTCTCCAAAGCTTTGGCAGCGACCAATTTTTCATCTGGAAAATTAGAAAGCAGTGTAGCGATTGAAAATTCCATGTAGCGACTCAATCCTTAGCGTCTCAATTGCGTTCTTTTAACAGCCGCGATCTGGTTTTACCAGATCTGGGCAAAACCCCAGATTGCTCTTGGGCTACCAACTTAAGCCGGGACGACCTCACCCCCCTTGCCCCTCCCCCGCTCCGATCTCAGAGAGGGGGAGCAAGATTTCCCCCCAAAGTTGGGGGGAGGGGGCAAAGGGAGACAAAAATGTCCCGATGCAAGGTTGGTAGCCTGCTCTTGCAATGCAAGAGCAACTTTGCTGCTTCTCTTCAAGCACTGCTAGGTCGGGGGAAGGGGTAAAGTGTAAAAGGAAAAGGAATTTTCTTCATTTTCCTTTTACCTTTTCCCTTTTCCTTTTCCCTTCTTCCGCTACTGATGTATGTTTCGCCAAACATAGGCGAAACGTTTGCCAAACATAGGCAGTGCCCGAAAGGGAGAGCATTACGCTCTTATAGCCAACACATCCACCTATTCGCTCTCAACAGTTAAGATATGTAGATTCCCCTAACAGATACAGCCATTATTCATTAGTCATTAGTCATTAGTCATGATTGACTGTTAAATTTTCACAGTCATGACTGCTGACTGCGGACAACTGTCTTTGTCTTTCCTTCAGCCATTCTCACGCCTTTACACGCTCGTTTTTTTAGGGTGAGAAACCGCTGAAGGAACCTACTGGCTCTCCGGCAGTGGGGAGGGGGTAAGAGCGTTAAGCGTTGCGGCTCTCCGGCGATGCGGATGAACGATCGCGCAACAGCAGTCAGGAGTAGGGACAAAGCAAACGGAAGCGAAAAATTTTGGCTTGGGCCACAAATTGTCTTCCGAATGGTAAAGCCCGTACAGAAGTCAGATTTTAAAAGTCAGCGTCGCTTGGGCTTTCAAACCCAGTAACAAGTTACTAATGAAGAAGAAAAAAGTTTGCCTATCTCTTCTTCTCCTGACTTTTGTCTGCCGACAGCTGTCTTGTCGATCTTATTGTAGGTTTAGAGCGGTCATCACGAAAACCGCGATGCTCGAAGATTCCTCTAGGGTATTAATGCTATGTTTGCACAATTTCAAGCTCGTTATCCCACAGGCAGTCTAATCTCTGAATTAATGACGATTTATCACGGCAAATATGTCGTGCGGGTCTTGCTTCTCTTTGAGGGCGTTACGCGGGCAACTGGTATGGCAGTTGCCGATACAATTGAGGCGGCAGAAGACCAGGCGAGAATTCGGGCGCTGGAAGTAATGGGAATTCGTTTATCTGCGGCGGCAGATTCTCAACCTGCTGCTGCTGAATTTCCCAAGCGATCGGTGTTTTCGTCAGAACGGTTGGAATCTGGCAATATGGACAGTATTTCTACGGATACGAGTTGGTTAAGAGAAACAACTGAGCCATCTTTGTCAGAGAAGACAACTTTCGTACCACCGCCTGGAATGAGTGCTATTTCCACTGTAACGAGTGCGGCTGTTACGGGCAATCTCGATTGGACGCGGGATGATTATGTTCGCAATACTGAAATAGCTTCTTCTGTAAATGAGGCCCAGCCGACAATTTCTTTTAGTAGTAAGGTGACGCCAATTGAATCTCGTCGCCACGATCGGGAAATGAGCGCTGTTGAGTCCGACTTGGTAAGTACTGAAATCAACACTAGCATTGCCGATCCCACTAATTTGTCTGGGCCGATCGATCATTCAGAACTGATCGCTCGGATCGGAGTTTCAATTAAACGACTCGGCTGGAATAATAAACAGGGAAGCGATTATCTACAACGCACGTATGGCAAAAAAACACGCCACGATCTGACGGACGAAGAGTTGGTAGAATTCCTTGAATACCTGGAATCTCTTCCCAACCCCACATTGTAGCGCTCGGTTACTCGTGCAAGGATTTATCAGATGCGAAAGTTGCTAGTTACAAATATTGTCGGTTCGATCCCCCCTAGCCCCCCTTAAAAAGGGGGGGAACTGCCTTCAAAGTCCTGCTTTTTAAGGGGGAACCGCTTTCAAAGTCTTGCTTTTTAAGGGGGAACCGCTTTCAAAGTCCTGCTTTTTAAGGGGGAACCGCTTTCAAAGTCCCCCTTTTTAAGGGGGATTTAGGGGGATCGAAAACCTATAACGCTTATAACTAACAACTGGCGTTATTAGTGAATCGGTGTTCTAGACTACGGCTAAAGGTTTGCTACCAGCTGCGGTGCGATCGATCACTTGGTCGATCAACCCGTAGTCCTGCGCTTCCTTCGCTGACATGAAGAAATCCCGCTCCGTATCTTCCTCGATCCGCTCTATGGGCTGACCTGTGTGTTCTGCGAGCATCTCATTCAGGCGTCGCTTGTGGTATAATATCTCCTTCGCCTGGATCTCAATATCCGTTGCCTGCCCTTGAGCGCCACCCAGCGGCTGGTGAATCATAATCCGAGAATGGGGCAGACTCATCCGTTTGCCTTTAGTCCCGGCGCTAAGGAGAAATGCTCCCATGCTAGCGGCCAATCCCGTACAAATCGTGCAGACATTAGGACGGATTTGTTTGATGGTGTCATAAATCCCCATACCTGCCGATACAGAACCACCCGGCGAGTTGATATATATGTAGACATCTTTTTCCGGGTCTTCGGAGTCTAAAAAGAGCAGCTGGGCAACAATCAGGTTGGCGAGATCCGAGTCAATTTGTCTGCCTAAGAAGATAATCCGCTCCCGCAGCAGTCGGGAGTAGATATCAAAAGCACGTTCGCCGCGCCCAGATTGTTCAATAACGGTAGGTATCATGGTGTCTGCATATCCGGTAATTTTTCTTAATTTTATCGATTTACGCTCTTAAAGGCTTTGGCGGTTATCCGAATCGAGATCTGATTCCCTTACTTGCTCTCCCTGAATCTCCCTTAACTTTTTGAGCTTTGCCTGAAATAGTCCCATCTTTGTAAAAATTTAAAACTTATTTTTCTGGCGCGAATTCGATCGATTCGTTCATGAATTTTTTACGGAATTGTATTTTAGGAATCGGGAAATTTTCGCTCTCTTACCTCATTACCATAACTTTGCACGGCTTGTGCGATCGCTTCTCGCAAATCAACATAAGATTTAGCAAAAGGTGGCTGTTTATGGGAAAGCCCCAACATATCGGCAGTAACCAAGACCTGTCCATCGCAGTGTAGCCCCGCACCAATTCCAATTGTCGGAATTGTTAGCTTTTGGGTAATTTGCAACGCCAATTCAGATGGAATATGCTCTAAGACTACAGCAAAGGCACCAGCTTCTTCAAGTGCGATCGCTTCTTGTAAGATCCTCTCTCCCGCTTCCGGCGACTTCCCCTGCTGACGATAACCCAACTTATGCACTGACTGGGGCGTCAAACCCACATGGCCCAGCACTGGAATTCCCGCTTGTACGAGATGGGAAACGGTTTGTGCCATTACCGGATATCCTCCCTCCAATTTTACCGCTTGAGCGCCCGACTCCTTAAGCACCCTCCCTGCGGAGTGCATTGCTTGCTGAAGACTTTCCTGATAACTCAAAAACGGCAAATCGCAAACCACTAACGCCTGCTTCACAGCTCGACGCACCGCCTTAGCATGGTGTATCATCTCATCCAGAGTCACCGGCAGAGTGGTTTCATAGCCCAAGGCCACCATTGCCAGAGAATCTCCCACCAGGATAACATCCACACCAGCAGCATCCAACACCTGAGCAATAGCATAGTCCCAAGCTGTTAGCGCCACAATCGGACGTCCTTGCTGCTTCCATTGAATTAATTGCTGGGTTGTGACTGCCATTTATTATAGGTAACTTTTCGCTCGCTCAATGTTTCCTTCCTTATTACTTTATTATCACTCTAAAAGTCAGGTTTATTCTGGGTTCGACTTTCTTCGATGTCTTTGGTATTTGATGCTGCCAATAGTGCTGCGTTGCACCGGCCATTAGCAGAAAACTTCCATCTCTGAGTTCGAGTTCTGTCTTCAAATCCTTGTTGTCTATGCGCCTAAACATAAATATTCTTGTTTCACCAAAACTAACAGAACCTATAACTGGATTTTTACCTAGTTCTGGTTCTGCGTCAGTGTGCCAACTGATTCCATCATTGCCATCACGGTAAAGATTTAACAAAACACTGTTGAAGTTGACCTTGGCAACGTCCTCGATTCTCACTTTTAGATCGAGAAGCGTTGCAGTCCAAGGTTCAGGGTTAAATGAGATACCAGAAAAGGTATACGATTTGTCACTATCTCCGTACCATGCAGTTTTTCTTGGTAAGTCTACTTCTTTCCCGTAGAACTTCATCTTATCCTGCCGCCACTTGATTTCGTTCGGCAGAGTAGTAAATATTTCTCTGCTTTCATTACGATCGAAGAAATCATGGTATAAAGTTACTTCTGCATCAGGCATTTCAAGTCTTTCTGCTGCTTTTATTCCTGTTTCAAATCGAGCGAACAAGTCTAATTGGATTGCATTGCTATTAGAATGCTGCCTCTTCATTTAACCCTCCCCTCCTCCCCCTCTTCAATACTGGGGACTGACGCGAGTAAAGGCGCGATGCGCCCTAGCAGCACCAGTATTCAAGTTTACCCAAGCCAGTCCTTCGCGAGTCCCCACCCATAACTTATTGCCGGTATCGGGAGAAAGGGAAAACACTCTTGCTAGGGGTAAACCAGAAACTTGTCCGGCTAGAGTACCAGTATACGGGTTGTAGCGAAACACAGCTCCATCTGTTCCCACCCAGAGGCTACCGAGTTCGTCAACGCGCAATGTGGTGATATTGCGTTCAGCCAGTTCGGTAACAGTTCGCACCACTTTACCCGTTAGCGGGTCAAGTTCGATCAGACTGCTGGGTGTTCCCACCCACAGAGTACCTTTGGGATCGAGGGCTAAAGCTTGTACAGTAGTGCCTGGTAAATCGGTAACGCGACTAATTGGATAGGCACTTGTCGTATCAATTCGTACCAAACCGTCGAGGGTGCCCACCCAAAGTTGACCTTCAGGATCGAGACTGAGGGCGTTGGCGCTGACCCCTGGCAAATTTCGCAGCGTCGTCATCAATAATCCTTTATCGGGACTGATTAGGGATAGACCGCGATCGCCACCCACCCACAAATAGCCCCGTTTGTCAATCAAAAGCGACAAAACTCGGTTGGAGGGCATAAAGAAATTCTGTGCCGTAATTTCGTTGGTGCGGGGATCTACTCGCTGCAATCCCTCGTAAGTTCCCACCCAAATTCTTCCCACCTTGTCTTCGGCTAAAGCACCGATGTTGACATCAGGTAAGTTGACCCGCGCCAAAATTCTACCAGTGTTGGGATCGATTCGCGCTAAACCCTGGGAAGAACCCACCCAGAGGTTTCCGGCAATGTCGCGTAGCAACGCACCGACGCGATACTCTGCTTGCTCTTGTTGGCGCTGTATCCTCTGCAAGTCCACTCCGGGCGGTGGCGCTTGAGGCGGGTAGATGGAAGTATCTCTTACCGCCGATTGGGCTAGGACAGTACGGGTGTCGGTTCCTGCAAGGATTGCCAAGAGGCCCAGTAGGGTGGCATTCAGGCAAATACTGTTATGTCCGCTCAACAATGGCATAAAATTCTCCTGACCAAATCATTCACAAATACGCTACCGTGTCAATATTATTTTTAACTTAATTTAATCCCTGAGAAGAAGTGGTGGAATGGGGAATAAAAAAATCACAAGATGTCGCTTTGCGTATCTATGCCGCAACAAATATTTATACCTATTGCATTCATATAAATATAGATTATGACATTCTCCAAAAAATTTGAAGTTTACCTAATTGATTTCTTGATATAGTTTTAACAACTGCCAGATAGGCAAAAAAAAATTCAAGTAATTCCAGGAACAGACATTATGTCTTACGCCCAAACCAAGACTCAGACAAAAACTGGGTATCAAGCCGGAGTAAAAGATTACAGGCTGACTTATTACACCCCAGATTACACGCCGAAAGATACAGATATTCTGGCTGCTTTCCGCGTCACGCCTCAGCCGGGAGTTCCTCCAGAAGAAGCAGGTGCTGCTGTGGCGGCTGAGTCTTCTACTGGTACTTGGACAACAGTTTGGACTGACTTGCTGACCGACCTCGACCGTTACAAAGGTCGTTGCTACGATATCGAACCCGTTCCGGGCGAAGACAACCAGTACATCTGCTTCATTGCTTATCCATTGGATTTGTTTGAAGAAGGTTCTGTCACGAATATGCTTACCTCGATCGTAGGTAACGTATTTGGTTTCAAAGCTTTGCGTGCGCTGCGTCTAGAAGACCTGCGGGTTCCCGTTGCTTACCTGAAGACATTCCAAGGCCCACCCCACGGGATTCAAGTTGAGCGCGACAAACTCAACAAGTACGGTCGTCCTTTGCTGGGTTGTACGATTAAGCCCAAACTAGGTCTGTCGGCTAAGAACTACGGTCGTGCAGTTTACGAATGTCTGCGCGGCGGTCTGGACTTCACCAAAGACGACGAGAATATCAACTCTCAGCCATTCCAACGCTGGCGCGATCGCTTCCTGTTTGTAGCAGAAGCCATCCACAAAGCGCAAGCAGAAACTGGTGAAATCAAAGGTCACTACCTGAACGTCACCGCCCCCACCTGCGAACAAATGATGCAGCGGGCTGAGTTCGCCAAAGAACTCAAAATGCCCATCATCATGCACGACTACCTTACCGCTGGCTTCACCGCCAACACCACCCTCTCTAAGTGGTGCCGCGACAACGGTATTCTGCTCCACATCCACCGCGCTATGCACGCCGTGATCGATCGTCAAAAGAATCACGGTATCCACTTCCGCGTATTGGCTAAGACCCTGCGGATGTCTGGTGGCGACCACCTCCACTCCGGCACCGTCGTCGGTAAACTGGAAGGCGAACGCGGCATCACGATGGGCTTCGTTGACTTGATGCGCGAAGACCACATCGAACAAGATCGCTCACGGGGTATCTTCTTCACCCAAGATTGGGCTTCCATGCCTGGAGTAATGCCGGTTGCTTCCGGTGGTATCCACGTATGGCATATGCCAGCGTTGGTTGACATCTTCGGCGATGATTCCTGCCTGCAATTCGGCGGCGGCACTCTGGGCCACCCCTGGGGTAACGCTCCTGGCGCAACTGCTAACCGCGTGGCTTTGGAAGCCTGCGTCCAAGCTCGTAACGAAGGTCGCAACCTCATGCGCGAAGGTGGCGATGTCATCCGCGAAGCTTGCAAGTGGAGCCCTGAGTTGGCTGTTGCTTGCGAACTGTGGAAAGAAATCAAGTTCGAGTTCGAGGCAATGGATACCGTCTGATGTAAGTGCTGAGTGCTGAGTGCTGAGTTACAGTTAAACGAACTCAACACTCAAAACTCAAAACTCTTGGGGGCGGGGTCAAAAATGGATCTCAAACAAATTGCCAAAGACACTTGCAAGACGCTGATTAGTTACTTGACCTATAAAGCCGTGCGGATTGTCCTGGATCAGTTGAGCGAAACTAATCCTCCTCTGGCTTACTGGCTGAATAACTTTTCCTCAAAAAGCAAACTCCAAGATGGAGAAGCTTATATTGAGGAATTACTCCGGGAAAAACAAGATTTGGCGTTTCGGATTATGACTGTGCGCCAGCATCTGGCGGAGGAAGTGACAGACTTTTTGCCTGAGATGGTTCGCACTGGCATTCAGGAGGGCAATATGAAACATCGGCGTCAGCATTTGGAACGGATTACCCAACTAACCGTGTCTGACCCCGGCCCACTTCCAGAAGAGCAAACAGATTCACCAGCCGAATCTGGATAACTTCGACCTTTAGCCGATCGATCGGAAATACAAGTACAAGGAAAACCAGCAAGCAATGAAAACTTTACCCAAAGAGCGTCGTTACGAAACCCTTTCCTACCTGCCTCCTCTCACCGATGTACAAATTAACAAGCAGATTCAGTACATTCTAGACCAAGGCTATATCCCAGCCGTGGAATTCAGCGAAACTTCTGAACCTGAAATGCACTACTGGACTCTGTGGAAGTTGCCTTTGTTCAATGTTACCACTCCTCAAGAAGTTATGAATGAGGTGAAATCTTGTCGTTCGGAATACTCCAACGGCTATATCCGGGTGGTAGGTTTTGATAACGTGAAGCAGTGCCAAGTTCTCAGCTTCATCGTTTCCAAGCCAAACACCAGAGGCTACTAGATCTGAAATAGCACATCTGAATAGTTAGTTGTGTAAAGTAGGGGCAATTCACGAATTGCCCCTATTTTGTTTGTGTGGGGCCGATCGCGGTATGCTGATTAAGTTCGCTCAGTATGCCGATTTACAGTAAAATTAAAATAAAGATGCCTATTCCGTCAGAAATTCAAGCTCTCATTGACAGGCTTAACCAAGAACTGAATGAGACTGAGCAAGAAGCAACAGAGGGATTAACCTTAACCAGGCAAAATTTATCCCGTTTTCCAGATAATGCTATATTAATCCAGTTCTTTGCTTCTTTCAGTAATCTCCTAATGTTTGTAGAGATCTACAGGCGAAGAGTTCAGGCTACTGTTGAGGAACTGGAGGAAACAGATGTCCCTTTCGATATAATTCAGGAAGCAGGGGAAGATTTGGCAACTATACTGGGTCAGGTATTAGAAGCTAAAATAAATGCTAATAGGCTCAAGAGTCGTTTGGAAAACCGATAATGATACAACCAACCCTCGATGACAAGCAACTAGCAGAACTCGCAGATAGTCTTGAACTTGCTATAACTCTCGAACAGCAAGCGAAAAATCTGTGTGATTTGGCAGAAGGTTTTGCAGAAAAATATGAAAAACGTCTGCATAAAATTAGAGAAGCAGCAAAACAAAAAGTTGCTGAGAATTAATAGTAGTAGCAAGGTGCGATCGCATTCCCATCAAAAGCCCGATATGCCTACGGCAGGCTACGCCAACGCACTAAAATCAAAAATATAGAGTAGGGCCGATCGCATTTGATAAATTGGCAGATATTTAGTGAGTATCGCTTCAAATTTACCTCGATCGATTTGCCATCTTGCACCTACGCTTTTCACCCGCCTGGAGTTCAAACCTCCGGGCTAATAGCGAAAGTTGTCTAAAGACAACTGAAGAGAAGTTTTAATGGGTCTTCTATAGTTACTATGCTAAGTTTTAAGTAGGTAGGCAGGAAAATTTATCGTTGAGACAAGGCAGAAGGGAAGAGGGTTTTAGCCAAGTTTACTTTTCGTTACATACTTCTGTTTATTTGCGCCTTCCTACTTAATCCAGGATAAAAATTTCAGTCCACTTCAGTGGACTTTCGCTATTAGCCTGCGAATTGATTCGCAGGCGAGTGCTAGATTGTTACGAAAAATAACTGTATTGGGATGACTTAGCACCTGTTTAGAAACAACCCATCTTATCTTTTTGAATTGCCGATCGAGTAAAAATCCCTTTTTCAATAAAACCCATAATAAAAATACTTGAATTAAGAATTTTAGGAATGCGTTGAAGCTTGGATGTAACAGAAGATCCCAAAGGGATTTAGCATAATATAAACCCAGAAATATCGGTACTGAAAGTGTCAAAAATAAACTGATACGGCGTAATTTAGTCTTTGGGTGATTACTGCCTAAAGCTATTGTGCTAATTCTCAAAGCTGGCAGCCAAAGCAAAGTAGCTTTCCAAAAGCGTGCTTGGGCAAAATTGAGGAATGCCAAATAGCTTAAGCAAGTAGCTACATGAAAATGTTCTTCTCCCAAACGAGATTTCGTTACTGATAAACCTTGCTGACACCAAGTTTCTGCTATAGGATAATACGCCTGAACTTCATAAAATCTCCCTAACCCAATGAAAGGCGAAATTAAATCTTCGTCAGTCACTACATTAATGAGATTTTGGGTAACTTCTACTAAATGGGGAATTGTCAGTTTTACTGATTCGATATCATCAAGAGTAGGTCTTTCAGGAATTTTTTTTGCAAATTTCACAAATCTAGCTACAAAACTTTGCCTGAACTTCTCCGCTTCCTGTAATTCCGACAACTTTAATTGCAGAAACTCTCGAATCAAGGGATGAATTTTGTAGCCAGCTTCAATTTCTTTTACTCGCTGCATCAAATGCCGTTTGAGAAGTTGCTTTTTCGCTTCGTTGATATCTGATTTCGGACAATTAAATAAATCAGGTTCACACTCTACCCATTCCCAAACAAAAACATCCGGTGCAAATAAACTCAAGAACGCAGTCACAGGCTGCGTCAGGGTGTCGAGTTCTTGCCAGCTTAATTCAAATGCGGCTTTTACCCCTCGCTTGGCAGTCATTTCCGTATCCTGCAATTGCTCATCTGAGGGGTTAATTGCCTCATCTGACAAGCGCTTTTCTTTCAGCCTCTCCAACATTTCTGCCAAGGACAAATCCGGGTCTTCCACCAAATACCGCCCCACCAATTCCAACCCCAAAGGCAGATAACCCAGCCATTTACACAATTCGGTTGCCGTTTGCAGTTCTCTCTGCACCCGTCTTTCACCCACCAAAGCGGTCAGCAATTCTAATGTTTTATCGGGTGAGAGGACATCCAAAGGTAACTCAACAAAATTGCTGTCTAGATTTCGTAATCGGGTAGTAATTAAGATGCGGAAGCGATTAATTTTAGGCAGAAAATCTCGACAACTTTTCCAATTCGTGACATCATCCAACACCAGCAAAAACGCTTCTTCTGGTGGTTGCCAATTCTGCCAGCACCAGTTTACCTGTTCTTTCAGGGTCAGCGGTTTTTCGCCAAACTTCTGCGGCACTTTCAATTTCAGATAAGGCTGGGCCAACAGCAAAATATTGGTGGCTAACTTCTCATCTCTGGCTGTTAACCAGCAAATCCCACCAGGGTAATCTTGTTCGTGTTCCCGTGCGTATTTTATCGCCAGTTCGGTTTTGCCAACGCCACCCATTCCAGCAACCGCAGAAATCACCACACGATCGGATTTCTGCAACTCTTGATGCAGTGTTTGCAGTTCCGCTTGTCGTCCGACAAAGTTGGCGACACCTACGTAAGGAATATATTTGATAGGTTCGATCGGTTTGGATGAATGGATATTAATTTGTGGATTATTAATTGTATTATTTCCATCTTTAATATTTATACCTTGCCAATTTTCGTTACTCATATTGTCGGCGGCTGGATAGATTTGGGCAATAATCAAAATCTTTGACTTCGCTTCTGTCCCGCCCGGAAATCAATTTCCGGGCTAATAGCGAAAGTCCATTAAAATGGACTAAATACAAATCTTTTAGTCCATTTTAATGGACTTTCGCTATTAGCCTGCGATTTGAATCGCAGGCGGGTGTGTCGGCAAACAAACAATTTCAATCTCATTTGCTACCAAAGTTTAAATTCGGGTTATTGATTGTATTAATTCCACCTTTAATATTAATCCCTTGCCAATTCTCAATTACAGTTTTAACAGCTTCCGCCACTTGGGGATTTTCCTGAGTTGCTGCTAAATCTTCGATCGCAGCTTTAATCTCCGGGTCAGCGATCGCCGCTTGTTCCACCTTTTCCACCAAAACCGCCTCGCCGTAATCTAATGGTTGCTGCTGGGCCAGTTCGGGACGCTGTGCAGCTAGTTCGATCGCACCCGCTGTATCGGGAAACCTGTCCTTAAGCAATTGCATTACTTGCTGGCCTTTTTCCAATGACTTATCCATCAGTATTTCCCCAGTCCTTTGCAAAGCGCCATTAGCTAAACCGATTAATCTCCGATTAATATAAAAATGACGGTAGGTTCCATATAATCTCGATCGAGATAGATTATCTCTATTCTTAGCTCGCTCGCGGCAATTTTGCCAAGGTCTGGGGTAAGGGGAAGCGATCGCATTATACTTCGCACGGGCATAAATGGGCGAAGCATTCCGTAAATAATTTGTTGGTTGAACCCAAAGATCTTTGACGGAATGCTAATGCCTACGGCACGCACTCGCGGGAGCCCCTACAGGCATAAAAAAAGCTCGGTCTGTGATCGTGCTAAGTATATGTGAGAGTGCGATCGCCTAAAACACCTACTCAGTTAGACTCCCCTCCAAACCTTTCCAACAACTCCTCGCGAGAAAGGGTCAGTAGCAGAGGTGCTAATTCTTCTGGCGGTAACTGTAACATTGGTGCGATCGATCGAGCCAGTTGCTCATCCAGTGCGCCAAATCGAACTCTTAGCAAGTTTTCCGCCAGCAGCCGACCTTGCTGAAGACCTTGCTGAAGTCCTTGCTGAAGTCCTTGCTGAAGTCCTTCCTGAAGTCCTTCCTGTACGACATCTTCCCGCCATTTCAGATAAGCTGGTGATAAGTTCATAAGTACCTCCGTATCCTCTTCATCTAAATTTTGACTCGTTTGCAAGTTAAAGTACCACCTACCAACAATTTCCAGAATATTTTTGGAAAAAGGATGGTTACTGGGTAACGCTTTAATTTCCTGTACGGCTTGTTTTTGAGTCTCGCGCCGTCCCATAATTCGCAACCACAAAGTTGCTTCGGTCTTTGGTAACTGATTAATCGCTACCAGTGCCGTTTTCTGATATTCTGGCAAAAAGTAAACGCCTTCAACCCAATTCCCTGAATTATCCAGTTTTGCGCCAAAACCATTCAGCAAATTTGCCGAACAAGTAGGTGATAAAATCCACAAAACTGGCAGTTCCGCTTCCGAAACAGAATCGTTTTCTCTTCTCGCCTTGCGTAAAAGTTCGCCATGCAGCGAATACAATTTAAGCAAGCAGTTACGCACCTCAACTGGGCTAGGCTGATTCCGAAAAGGCTCAAACGAACAAGCAGATAATGCCATTTGTCCCAACAAACCCAAAACTTGTGGTTCTGTCGAAGGCGACGCCGTTGGTACAAACCAAACATCCACTTGACGGACTTCTGGCGATACATCCCGACTGGTTTCCACCTGTCCCAAAGGTGCTAATAACTCCTCTAAATATTGTTTAGCAAATTGGTCGTGAAGCTGTCGCGTCATCTATTCCCCAAGTTAGATTAACTTAAATATATGATACAAGGTTTAACAAGACGCAGAGCATCAGTAATTTGGTGACCAGGTTGAACCTGGTCACGAGGATAATTTACAGCGGCTTGCAGCCCTTATGAAGTACACCCCAGAAACCCGGTTTCTTCAAGAAACCGGGTTTCTCTGTACCACACTCACCTGAAAAGCGCTGTGGTGATTTGGCAGGGCATTGCCTTTATGGGCGACAACCTGATAGGATACTGTGCAAATTGACGACGTTACCAATCACTGCGATCGCAGGCGCTAAAAACTTCGCTTTCTCAATTTGATCTACAATTGTACCCAAAGTACCTATTAGTTCTTCCTGTTCGGGACGAGTACCCCAACGCACTAAAGCTACTGGAGTTTCTAAACTCAACCCAGCTAAATGTAGCTGTTCGACAATGTAGGGCAAATTGTGAATGCCCATGTAGATTACAATTGTTTCGGAACCGTGTGCGATCGCACTCCAATTTACAGCAGGTCGGTACTTCCCGGCTGATTCGTGACCAGTAACAAACGTAACCGAAGAACTATAAGAACGGTGAGTGAGAGGAATTCCCGCATAAGCTGGTGCTGCAATTCCAGAAGTTACCCCCGGCACTACTTCTACCGAAACTCCCGCACGCACCAAATCTTCCATTTCTTCGCCACCGCGACCAAACACAAACGGATCGCCACCTTTCAACCTGACAACGATCGCCTCAGTTTGCGCCTTTTCTATTAATAGCTGAGTTGTCTCTTCCTGCAATAACGAGTGACGCCCCATGCGCTTACCCGCATCAATTTTTTCAGCGGCGGGATTAATCATTGCCAAAATTTGAGGACTCACGAGCGCATCGTAAACTACCACATCCGCACATTCTAAAAGCCCTTTTCCTTTCAGCGTCATTAACCCCGGATCTCCTGGCCCCGCACCCACCAAATATACCTTACCCAAAACTCTCTTCCTCTCTAATTCTGCGTTCTCTGCGTCTCTGCGGTTCATTCTTTCGTCAAATCCAAAATCAAATCTACTAACTCAGCACTCGATCCTATTGCGTCAGCCAAATGAAACCTGACCGTTGGAAACTCCTGTTTAATTTGCTCTACAGATTGAGCTAGAGCATCAGTAATTCCACCAGCAAATAAAAAATATGGTAAAATTCCAATCTGCTGATGACCCGCCATAGCTAAAGCTTTCACCTGAAATTCCAGTTTTGGCGATACAGACCAGTAAGCGGGTATCGCTCCCAATTGGGTAGCCAGAGCTTCCACAGGCTGATTTGCACCTTGGCGACGACTACCGTGAGATAACAAAATCCAGATGTCTGCATCAAAATAAATCATCTGGTTTGCCAACAACCGCGCCATACAAGGGTGAGATCCCAAGTGAGGTCGAATCTCAACAGCCAAATCTGAGCCCAAAGCCTGCTGTGCAGTTGCTACCTCCGCTGGTATATCCACCATGACATGAACCCCTGGCAGCAGAAACAGGGGTATCACTTGCAGGTGTTTGAATCCAGCTGCGATCGCATATTCGCCAAATTGCTCGATCTGCTTGTGTAACGGCAAATGGGCCAATTCTAGGCAGGCCGTGCCAACCAGGGGTTGCAAACCATTGCAATCAGGCATCTGGTCGAAACCAGTCTGGGCCAAAGAGGTTTTGCTATTAGACTGTAAACACCCCAGCTTGTCGGAGATTGACTCAGCCAACCTCTCGACCTCAACTTGAGGACGAGGGTCGCGACTACCGTGGGAGACTAGCAGATAGGCAGATTGCAATTGCAAGCGAGTATGTAAAAGCGAAGACTTGTATGTTTCAGGGCTACCAGTCTAAGCCGGAGGAGTGGAACCCCACCCCCAACCCCTCCCCGCAACGGGTAGGGGGGAATATTTCTCCCCCTCTCCGTTGCGGAGAGGGGGTTGGGGGTGAGGTTTGTCCCAGCGATAGTTGGTAGCCTGTTTCAGTTAAAATACTAGCGTTTATTCAGAATATATTTTGTATAAAATGTTTCTATCTTGATGATTTCTTTAGAAACAGAAAGAGCCAGGGTATAGACTGTTCCCTGACTCTTCTTTGTCTTATTCTCGTTTAAAGCTCAGACATTTAGACTTTTTCCTTCATCGGATCGGCAACATATCTGAAATCCGGTTCAGAATTCCACGGCCCGCGCTCATCCTTACCATTTTGAGACAAATTGAAGTAAAGATCGACGGTACTATCTGGCTGGATATTGCCAAACATGGGATCGGTTAGCTTACCCAGCGAATCCAGCGCATTCATGAACATCTTGGTATGGGAAATTTCGCGGGTTAACAGATGCACTAGAGTATTTTTGGTTCCCTCATCCGGTGCGAGTTTAATCAATGCTTCGTAAGTCTGACGCGCACCAGCTTCGGCAGCGACATTTGCTCGCAAGTCGCGCACGACATCCCCCCCTTCATTAATATAGGCGGCAGTCCATGCACTACCCTGACTGTCTAAGAAATGGGGCCCCATACCGCGCACGGCAAACAGCGTACTCTTATAAGCTTCTGTTTGGTCAACATTTTTGGTGTGCCCTTCGATTAGTTTGCCCACCATTTCTAAGTGGCTAAACTCCTCAAGTGCAATATCTTGGAGCATATCGCGAATACCGGCATTTTCGCAGTGAAAAGATTGTACCCAATATTGTAGAGCTGCTGTCAGTTCCCCTGTCGCTCCACCGAACTGCTCTAGCAGAAGCTGGGCAAAACGAGGATTCGCTTCATTGATATTTACAGTATGAATTGTTTCTTTTTTGTGAAAAAACATGAATTGGTACTCCCTTCTCAGTGCATCATAAAAAATCGAACGATTTCTATCGAAAATTGTCGAATTTTTTACTCACCTAACAGCTTATAGCGGGCATCAAATCATAACCTGCATCTTGAGACAGAGTTGAAATTATTAATAGCTCTATCCTGAGTTAAGTAGTGTGGGATTGTGTTAAAGTACGGCTCGCTTAAGAAGTAGGGCTTGACCCGGTTTCGTAAATGAGATGTGAAAGGCTGTGCGTTGGCGTAGCCTGCCGTAGGCATATCGCGCTTGACAAATTCGATCATTTATGTATAGTGAGGTGAATGCGATCGCACTTTTGACTACCAGTTGTATTAGTTGGTAAAAACTGCGATCGCATTTTTTGTTAAACTCCAAATCTGCTTACCAATTCTTCACGAGACAATTGCAGTAGTAAAGGAGTAAATTCTTCTGGTGGAAAAGTCAAGATAGAGTCAATCAAAGCAGATAATTCTGCATCTAATTCTCCAAATCTTGTTCTTAATACATTTTCCACGACTAAACGCATACCTTGTGGGATACCTTGTTGTTCAAGCTGTGCTAACCTTTCCTGATACAGACGGCGCAATCTCATAATTAATCCTTAACTAAAGAGTAAGAAATTGAGCTAAAGCTATAAATCTCCAAATCTCCTTACCAATTCTTCACGGGACAATTGCAGTAGTAAGGGAGTAAATTCTTCTGGTGGAAAAGTCAAGATCGAGTCAATCAAAGCAGATAATTCTGCATCTAATTCTCCAAATCTCAATCTTAATAAATTTTCCAGTATCAAACGCTCTCCTTGTTGGAGACCTTGTTGGATGCCTTGTTGGATGCCTTGTTGGATGCCTTGTTGGATGCCTTGCTCGATACCTTGTTGGATACCTCGTTCCATCCCTCGTTGTTCAACTTGTGCTAACTTTTCCTGAAACAAAGGTTGCAATCTCATAACTAACTCCCGATCATCTGGTTCTAAACTTTGATTGAGGTTTAAATTTTCTCGTAATTGATAGAACAATTCCAAGATTGTTTCTCGCCATACATTGTCTGCTGGTAGTGCCTCCAATTCATTAATTGCTTGTTCTTGTACTTTTTTCTTTCCTAATATTCTCAGCCAAAGTGTTTCTGGGGTTTTGGGTAATTGATGAATTACGACAATGGCTGTTCTCAAATAATGAGGTAGGAAATAAACTCCCGCGCCCCAAGTTTCCTCTAGTATAGCGCGGAATCCTTCTAAGATGGAGGCGGAGGCGGTTGGGGTGAGTATCCATAAGTAGGGTAAGCTGATGGGATCGTTGGGTGCATTTTTGCGTTTTGCCTGTCGTTGAATGGTTTCGCGGACTTCTAGCGCTTTTAGGAGACAGCTACAAATCTCTTCGGGGTCAATGGCATTGCGAAAGGGTTCAAAAATTGCGGCTGTTTCTCCCAATCTTCCTAATAATCCTAAATCTTGTGATAGAGTTTCGGGGGAGGTGTTGGGAATGAACAGTACATCGATTTCCCTTGTCTCTGATGAGACTTTTCGATCGGGTTTTACTTGTCCGTAGGGAGTTAGTAATTCCTCTAGGTAATCTTTGGCAAATTGATCGTGGATGAAGCGGGTCATTATTGGGAATGTGGGATATTTGGGGAATATTTAATATTATATAATAGAAGTGGTATTGGATAAATTAATATTTTGCTATAGTGCGATTGCAGTATAATAATTAAGTTGGAGCATTAGCCATTTACCGTAATATTAAGACATAGATGACTATTCCTTCAGAAATCCAATGTCAAGCGATTGGAGAACTTATCATGACACAATCATCTTTAACCCAAGAACAAGAAGCAGCAATGGCTGAACTTTTGGAACTTACTAAAGATGCTGAGGAAAAGCTTAGAGAAATGAGTGAATTTGCCGATGCGATCGCAGAAAAATATCAAAAGCGACTGCATGAAATAAGAAGTGCAGAAACACAGAATTATGAAACAATTATCGGATAAAAAGCAACTAGCAGATTGTTACTAACAATAGTCACAAATCGCCTAGCCTTTTTAAGGTTTCCAGGTCAGATTGGAAATCTTCTGCATCATAATTGATGCAGATATTGCGACTGGCAAGTTCTTTTTGGAATTCGATTAAATTCATTCCGGCGAGGTGACGGGCTGTGCCAGTGCTGATTTTGGATTTTTGGTACAGTAGAATGGCAATTTCTAGCTTTAATTCGGTTTCTGATATTTTTGCTACGGTTAGAATTTCATCGGGAATGATTACGCTCATGGTGTTTTCTGTTTAGCAGGTTGAATGCTATTGAATCAATCATAACAGAAGATATGGAAAAATCTCGATCGATTTCCAATCTTGCACCTACGTTTTTCATCCGCCTGCGATTCAAATCGCAGGCTAATAGCGAAAGTTGTCTAAAGACAACTGAAGAGAATTTTTAATTCAATCCAAAAATTTTAGTCCACTTTAGTGGACTTTAGCTATTAGCCTGCGAATTGATTCGCAGGCGGGTCTGAGGGTAAGTGCAAAATCGTTTCATCGGGAATGACGAGGTTGATAAATTAGTAGATATTGAGAGAGCATCGCATCAAATTCACCTCGATCGATTTCCAATCTTGCACTTGCGTTTTTCACCCGCCCGCGAATTGATTTGCAAGCGCGTGTGCGGGTAGAAGTAGAAAAATGTAATTGCATTTCCCATCAATTATATTAGAACTTACTCAAATATCACAATTAAATCAATTTGTAGGGTGCGTCAGACTTTGATTATTATTGATTTCAACAAGTTTTTATTGTCTGACGCACCCTACAAATGTTTAGCTAAGCATAGATAAGTTCTGAGGTGGGCGGTCGCTCTTTAGTCTTCCCCATTGTTGTAATTCCAAGGGCTGTTAAATTCAGTAGGTTGTCTGTCGAATTTAATAGGTTCCTTTACAACACATTCAACTTTGTTTATATCCGGATCGTTTTCGTCGAAGAGAATTTTTACTTTTACTGTAATAGTTGCCGTACTCTCCTCTTGGACTTCAGTGATATGATTTAGAAAAACTACCTCTCCTTCTTCACTGTCATAATAGCTTAGTTCTTCGTCAGGATAGCTACCTTCTGGAATAAAAACTATTTCTACACTTAATTCAAATTTGAAGAAATCATCACCAACATACAATAGCTTTTTTTGATTAGTTCTTACCGAATCAATTGTAACTGTTATATCTTCAAGATCTAATGTGAGGCAATCTTCTGGATTACATTTTTCTTCAAATTCTAGCTGTTCAAAGTATTCAGCTATTTGGTTTTCTATATCATTTAGCTTTTGCTCTAATATCTCATTTCCTAATTTGTTGTAAAATGCCTCAATCGCTGCCGAAAATGTTTCTTTATCATTAGCTTGCTCGGAAAAGGCCAGTTTTGCTTTGAAAAATTCCCGAACCAAAGGATGAATTTTATATTTATTGTTGTCTATTCTGTCAATTAAAGAAAGCTTGTATAGTTCTTTTTTGGCTGACTTGATTTCTTCCGTTGTCCAACCCAGTGCTTGTGTCTCGCTAGAGAAAGTTACTAATTCCCAGGGAATTACAGTTGGTTTAAACAAGCTTAACAACTGTCCAGTACCCTGGCTGATTGGATTGAGTTCTTGCCAGCTTAATTCAAATGCCGCTTTTACCCCTCGCTCGGCAGTCATTTCCGTATCTTGCAATTGCTCATCTGAGGGGTTAATTGCCTCATCTTCCAATCGCTTTTCTTTCAGCCTCTCCCACATTTCTACCAAGGACAAATCCGGGTCTTCCTTCAAATACCGCCCCACCAATTCCAACCCCAAAGGCAGATAACCCAGCCATTTACACAAATCTGTTGCGGTTTGTAATTCCCTCTGCACCCGTCTTTCACCCACCAAATTAGTCAGCAATTCTAATGCTTCATCGAGTGAGAATACTTTTAAAGGTAACTCAACAAAATTGCTGTCTAGATTTCGCAACCGGGTAGTAATTAAGATGCGGAAGCGATTAATTTTGGGCAGAAAATCTCGACAACTTTTCCAACTCGTGACATCATCCAACACCAGCAAAACCGATGCTTCAGGTGGTTGCCAATTTTGCCAGCACCAGTTTACCTGTTCCTTCCGCGTCAGCGGTTTGCCACGAAACTCCTGCGGCACTTCCAATTTCAGGTAAAGCTGGGCAAACAGCAAAATATTGGCCGCTAAATTCTTATCTCTCGCTGTTAACAAGCAAATCCCACCAGGGTAATCTTGTTCGTGTTCCCGTGCGTATTTAATCGCCAGTTCGGTTTTGCCAACGCCACTCATCCCAGCAACGGCAGAAATCACCACACAGTCAGATTTCTGGAACTCTTGATGTAGTGTTTGCAGTTCCTTCTGTCGTCCGACAAAGTTGGCGACACCTGCGTATGGAATATATTTTATAGGATTTGACTTTACCCGTTCTCGATCGGGCGACTGTAGTCAGAGTTCAAATTTATTCTCCTGCTTTTGAATATAAACAGGGGCATTGTATTGTTGGGCAATTTTACCTAAATTTTGCACGATTAATGGCTGAGAACCTGTATTTTTCAATGCCTGCCATTCTGTAGCCATATCTGGATCGGTGGCGGCGGCTTGTTCTACCTTTGCCTCCAAAGCAGGTAAACTATAAACTTCTGGTTGTTGCTGGGCTAGTTCTGGACGTTGTGCAGCTAGTTTGATGGCACTAGCAATATCTGGATGCTTGTCTTCGAGAAATCGCATTATTTTCTGACCTTGCTCTAATGACTTATCCATCAGTATTTCTCCAGTCCTTTGTAAAGCGCCATTAGCTAAACCGATTAATATAAAAATGGCCGCACCCGCCGTCAGCGATAAAGGTTCCATATAATCTCGCTCAAGATAGATTTTCTCTATTCTTAGCTCAATCGCGGCAATTTTGGCAAGGTCTGGGTTAAGGGGAAGCGATCGCACCTGAACTTCCTTATTTTGCCAAGAATGCGATCGCTCTTGTACATCAGTTAGACCCCCCTCCAAACCGTTCCAATAACTCCTCGCGAGAAAGAGTCAACAACAAACGAATCAACTCCTCTGATGGTAGCCGCAACATCGAAGGTATCGCCCCAGCTAACACCTCATCCAGCGCACCAAATCGAACCCTTAGCAGATTTTCCACCATTTGGATCTGACCTTGTTGAAGACCTTGCTGAAGACCTTGTTGAAGACCTTGTTGAAGACCTTGTTGAAGACCTTCCAGTAAAGTATCTTCCCGCCATTTCAGATAAGCTGGTGATAAGTTCATAAGTACCTCCCTATCCTCTTCATCTAAATTTTGACTCGTTTGCAAGTTGATGTACCACTTACCCACAATTTCCAGAATATTCTTTCTGAAAGGATGATTACTGGGTAGCGCTTTTATTTCTCGCACTGCTTGTTTTTGAGTTTTGCCACTTCCCATAATTCGCAACCATAAAGTTGCTTCCGTCTTTGGTAACTGATTAATCGCTACCAGTGCCGCTTTCTGATATTCTGGCAAAAAGTAAACACCTTTAACCCAATTTCCAGAACTATCCAACTTTGCGCCAAAACCATTCAGCAAATTTGCCGAACAGGTAGGTGATAAAATCCACAAAATTGGCAATTCCGCTTCCGAAACAGAATCGTTCTCTCTTCTCGCTTTACGTAAAAGTTCGCCATGTAGCGAATACAATTTAAGCAAGCAGTTACGCACGTCAACAGGTTTGGGCTGATTCCGAAAAGGCTCAAACGAACAAGCAGATGATGCCATTTGTCCCAACAAACCCAAAAGTTGCGGTTCTGTCGAAGGCGACGCTGCTGGTACAAACCAAACATCCACCTGACGGATTTCCGGCGATACATCCCGACTCGTTTCCACCTGTCCCAAAGGTGCTAATAATTCTTCCAGATATTGTTTAGCAAATTGGTCGTGAAGCTGTCGCGTCATCTAATTACCCAAGTTAGATTAACTTAAATATATAGCATTAGATTTAACAAGAGGCAGAGCCTCAGTAATTTTGTGATCGGGTTGAACCTAGTCACGAGGATAATTTAGTTATTCTGTCGCGTCATTTAATTTCCTAGTTATATCATATCCGGTTACATCGGCATTGTCTGTAGGAATCATTGGTTAAATTTAACCGCAGATGAAGACAGATGAACGCAGATGAACGCAGATAAGAGTGGTAATTTTTTAGGTACCCGATGCTACCGGACAGGATATTAGATTATCTTTGCACTCTTGTTTCGGCATCTACATTTTCGATCGTTGTTCATGGTAAGTTCCAATTTCTGATAATTTCTTGAACGCTTCCTTCTGTGACAAATATAATCTCCTCTGCCTGTTCTATTATTTGTTCCACTAAATTGAAAATCTCAGAACTAAGCGTTGGCTGAGTTTGAGCTATTTTTAACAGGAGCGTGGTAAATCGAGAGGATACAGCGTTTGTATTTCGGACAATATTATCGAGTTCCTCTAGTTGGTCAATTGTTTCCTCTGTCTCGCCAAATCGATCGAATATATTTAATTTGGCTGATGTTGTATAATAGATGATATCCCACATCCGTCGCTCTAATTCAAAAATTATTGTTGTGGTTGGTTCAGGTAATTTTGCCATAAGTATTGTCTACGTATAAAATCAGCGGAAAGTGCCCATAAAAAAAGTGCCAGGTGGCACCCAGTTTGGCAATAGTTAAGGTTCGGCAATTAGTGCAAATGCTTCCCTAACCATTGGGCTAGCGGACATATCAGCTAGTTGCCGTTACGAGCTTGGACAAAGCCCAATGTGAGGCTATCATGGGCGAGGAAGTGAGCGAGATGAAATGCTCTATCTTCAGTTTCGTAGAGGATTTTTTCGTACAGATAACGAGTGGCCCGATCGCCTAAACTTTCTGCTTGTGCCGCTTGACTGCGGATCAGCTTGATGATGGCTTGTTCTGCTTCCAGATCGTGTTGCACCATCTCTGTGCAAGTATAGACGCCATCCGCTTCTGGAGTGAAACAGCACAGCTCGGCCAATTTCGTGAAACTAGCTGCCGGAACGCCTCCCAATCCATTCAAGCGTTCGCCAATTTCATGCACGTGCCCCTGTACTTCTTCGTAGCTGTCTTCAAAGAACTTGTGCAGCGAGTAAAATTCGGCACCTTCAACTACAAAATGATGCTTCTGGTATTGCAGGTACAGCGCCTGAAAACTAGCCAGTGCAATGTTGAAGCCTTCGCAGATCGGTGTAGTTACAGATTGCTCGAACAAAACTGCATTGTCATACACCCGATCGGCAGACCGTAACAAACCTTGAGCTTGAGTCATGGTTTTCCTCTCTTTTTCTTACGAGACTCGGTTGCATCTACTGTAAATCTATCACTATTACCTTGTGAGTCAATATATAGTTTTCCAGTTAATAACAGTTATTCTCAATAATTAATGACAGGTTAAGCCAGAGATTCAACAAGCTATTAACTAACACTATTCTGAATAGCTGTGCCTGGTAGCAAGTTGAGAGGGATTCACAGTAAGCAAACAAATAAAAATTTTGTTAAGAATCAGCAAACCAGCAATATTAATTTCAAGCAATTTGACACTGGGCTAATTTGGACGCCATGATAGCGGCGTGACGCCACCACTGATATCCACCAACCCAACTGCGCGAGGGCAGGTGTCCCAAGGGGGCTGATAAAGTAAATTTTAAGTAAGGAGTGCGAACGTCGTGGGACGGCCACCCAATGCGATCGCAAAATTTAGCGTAATCTTCCTCAACAAGCTCAAAAATTTGCTTTTGCACGCTCAAACCAAAGCTCCCTTTGCTGTACTTTACCCACAATCGGTCAATTATCTCTAAATCCTCACAAGGCAACTTCTCAATATCGCCGCACTGCACGAAACTGCTGGGTGACTTGCCCAATACCTGACAAATCAAGGCCCAAGTTTCCTTATCTGCCTGTTCCCATTTACCGACAGCGAGAAAATGCTGCAATTTGCCATAATTAACCCCCGCTTCTGAAATTAGATTTCCCCCCGACGGTTTAGCAGCTTGGGGATGTAATAGTTTGGTAAAAAAGTTTACGCGATTGGGTGCGGGTGTTTGCACTTGGAGAGACGGAATAGGTGCCGCTATTGCCTGCAAAACTTCACCAACAGATTGATAGCGATGACTAACCGCCGTTTTGAGCAGTTTATCGAGAATTCGACCCATGCGATCGCTCATTTGCGTACCGCTAGGTAAAAAATCTCGCCACACCCAGCGATTATCCACGAGATCGAACAAATCCAAGGGAGGAACCCCAGTCAGCAAGTTAATGCAGGTGACGCCCAAACTGTAAAGATCGCTAGCAGGTAAAGCTTTGCCCTTCAATTGTTCCGGAGCCATATATTCTGGGCTACCCACCGTAGTACCAGTGCGAAACAAGGCGCTATCGGTAATCTGTTTAGCAACACCAAAATCGATCAAAACGAGTTTGCGATCGATCGTTCTTCGCATAATATTTGCTGGTTTGATATCCCGGTGCAGCACCTTATTGTCGTGGACAAACTTCAGCACCGGCAGCAAATCCCCCAACAGTTCCCAAATCTGCGTTTCGTTAAAAACCCCTTTTTGCCGCAACTCTTGTTGTAATGTCTGCCCGTCTATAAATTCCTGTATCAGATAAAGTCGCTTTTGCTGTTCAAAATGGGCAAGTAGCGCCGGAATTTGGGGATGCTTGCCCAACTCTTTTAGACGCACCGCTTCTTGCAGAAATAGTTGCGTCGCTTTTTTCACAACCAAAGTGTTTTGACCCACCATGTAGAGTTGCTTGATTACGCAGCGCAACTTGGAAGGATCGTCTTCATCAACAGCTAAAAAGGTTCTGCCAAATCCCCCTTTGCCAATAGGTTGCAACGGGCGATATCGGTTTTGGAGCAACAAATGCGAGCCACAACTCAGGCAAAATCGAGCATTGTTTGGGGCTTGGGGGTTGTAGCATTCAGGGATGACACAGTAGGTCATGGCCAGAGCAAATGATAATTGTCATTAAATATACCACCAATTAAGAAATCTCACTTTCCACCTTGCTTTTTTTGTGGTATCTTATTTTAACAACAAACCCAGCATATTTTCGGCTGTAATAGAGGTTACCTGATGCTTTCTGTCATTATTCCCGCTCGCAATAGTAAATCCCTCACTTATAATTGTTTAACATCAGTCAATTTTACGCTTCAGTCTATCCCCGGCCAAAAAGAATTTATTTTAATTGATGACAATTCTGATTCAGAGTCAGAAATAGTCGATCTGTTCTTAAATTTCAGGAAGTCTACTAATTCAACAGTAAAGATAATTCGTTTTAACCATAGACAGCATTATACGGGCGTTTTTAGCTGTGGATTATCAGAGGCAAAAGGTAGTCTCATCTTTTTCCTTAGCAACGACATGATGCTGACACCATACTTTCTACAAACTGTCCTAAGCGTAGCTGCTCTAGAAGAAGAAATTGGTATTGTCAGGGGGACTTCACAGTATACAGATAGTCATCCAGAGCATCGCTGTCTGCCGCCTTTTCCCCTGCGGGGATACCAAGATATTCTAGATTTTTCCGCATATATTTCTAAATATCACGGATTTGATTATGTTCAAGATAAGTTATTGTCAGGAGACGCTATCTTAATTAAACGAAGTCTGATCGACAAGATAGGCGTGGCAGACACCAGATTTTTTGGCTACTTTGGAGATGTAGATTACGGCATCAGAGCCTGCCGAGCGGGATTCAAATTAGTGTGTGCAAAAGGTGCATGGCTGCATCACGAAGGTGCTGGTCATGTTAAGCACGAATCAGTTACAGAAAAAGTAGATTTCCGCCAAAAGCACCAATCTAGAATGGAAATGGTTCAGTCGGCTTATGTTAAATTTAGGGAAAAGTGGGATATTTCAATTCCTGAAATTTATACAGGACTGTCCGAGTTAGATTTTGAAAAGCTGAGCCAACAGAAAGTAAGTTTCAGTGAATACGAAGCGCCTATTTCTTTGAATAGCCAATTATGCCAAGTTTTATGATTAATATTACAGGACTTACGCAACTGGTACGTATGGTAGGGTGCGTCAGAACCTTCCACCCTCGATAATCGTTGTAGAACTTCGTCTGACGCACCGTTCGGCTACAAGTCGATTTAAGTATGACAGTTGCGTAAGTCCTATATTAAAAACTAAGGTAGCCTAAGTGACAAGGTTATCCTCATTGCAGGGACATCCTTAACAATTGGACAATTGGGTTGTCAAATGGACAGTAGATTACTGCTTTTCGGCTTGATAAATATAGAAATTTTGAAAAGCTCCGACTGTTCCAAAGCGATAACCAGGCAAAAACGGGCTTATAGACAATTCTGTCCGATAAATGCTGAAAAATATAAAATTTAGCTGGTAGGTATTTTCGGCAACGATCCGTTTAAGTTTAGGACGCCCGGTATCGACCAGTATGGTGCATTGACGCGCTAAAAAGTTATGGAAACCTTTCGGAGCTTCGGTACAGACGTTATTCTTTAAGTATACGGTTAGCTGGGCCAGGGCGTACTCTTCGTAGTCAGACTGACTGGGATTCCCTAGAGCCATCGACAGTCCCAACCCAGCCAGAGCCAAGATGCCCACAGATTTAAGAATATTTAAGCTTTTCATTGCCGATCTTCAGTGATGCCTAAATTCCAGATTAGCTGAGAAAAATTTGTAAATCCAACCAATCCTCTGGATCTATTTCCCAAATAAGTGCTATACTCATTAATGCAACGGCGGGCGTAGCCAAGTGGTTAAGGCAGTGGATTGTGATTCCACCATCCGGGGGTTCAAGTCCCCTCGTTCGCCCTTTTTGTCAAATAACAAATTATTTTTCTCATCACTAGGCTTAGAGCGTTAACCAACTAAAAACCTGCTCAACCGTCAGATCTAAGGCAATCCCACTCAGAATAGGTAACTGAGCCGTTCCTCTGAGCAATTGCACCCTTTGTTCGGGAAACACAACTAGAATGGTCTCCTCTTCTGGATCGATTAACCAGCCTAGCTCTGTGCCATGCTGGGAGCAGTGGAGCAGCTTGCTCAATACTTTCGTTTGACTCTGATCGGGGGATAAGATTTCAATTGACCAATCGGGATGAATCTCGAAACGATTGGCAATCCTTCCAGAAGGACGAACCGGAATTCTCTCCCACCGAAACACCACAACATCTGGAACAATCGAGTCTCCCCCAAAGGTACAGCGTAGTTCTGGGAATGCGATCGCAATTTTCTGCGGTTCGGCGACTTCGTTAACAACCGCGCAAAATTTAAACTGCAATCGGCTATGCTCACCTTGAGGCATGGGTTTTTGAACGATTTCTCTGTTGATACACTCAGATGCGGGTTTAGTTTCTGGGAGTTTTAAGAACTCTTCCAGAGTTAGGGGTTGTGTAGCTATACTCATCTTCTCACTCAGTAGATGGCCATTCCCCCTTCTTTACTAAGGGGGTTAGGGGGGATTTTCCTGTAATAGTTTCTCCAATTCTCGCACTTCCTCCGCCATCAGCTGCTCTAACTTCCTGCGAGGGGAAGTCTCAATATCCCCCAGAAAAGCTCGATCGCATAATCTGATGCACTGGAATTTCGATCGCAAACTCTGCTCCTTGTCCCCGTGAAGAACAACACCTTAGTTGTCCGTGATGTTTTTGCACGACGATTTGATAACTAATCGCTAATCCCAATCCCATACCGCTCCCCACCGGCTTTGTGGTAAAAAATGGGTCAAATAAACGCGATCGGGCTGACTCTGAAATGCCTGGGCCATTGTCTGCAATCCGAATTCTTACAGTATCGAAGTCCGTCAGTTCCGTACTAATCCTAATCCAGGGTGTAGGGTCTTGGGTGTAAGGTGTAGGCGGGGTATATTCCCCATACTCAAGTTCTAAGGCATCGATCGCATTATTCAACAGGTGCATGAAAACTTGGTTTATCTGACTTGCATAACAAGTTATTAAAGGTAGCTTTCCATAATCTTTGATTACTTGAATGGCAGGACGACTTTCTGTGTGTTTAAGTCTATGCTCCAACATCATGATAGTGCTATCGATCCCTTCATGGATGTTGACTAGCTTCACCTCAGCTTCGTCAACCCTAGAAAAGTTGCGTAAAGAAACTACGATCTTTTGGATGCGCTCGGCTCCTCTGTGCATTGCACCCATAATGTTTTGTGCGTCGTCCAGTAAAAAATTTAAGTCTATATTATTAATCATTTCCTTAATTTTTGGTGTGGTATTTGGAAATTCTTCTTGGTAAACTTCGATCAGATTCACCAAATCTTCAATATATTGACTGGCATAAGTGAGATTCCCGTAAATAAAATTAACAGGATTGTTAATTTCATGGGCAATTCCTGCAACCAACTGCCCCATCGCCACCATTTTTTCACTTTGGATGAGTTGGACTTGAGCGCTCTTGAGTTCGCTGAGAGTCTGTTCCAGCAAGATATTTTTTTCCTGAAGTTTGATTTGTAGCGATCGCACTTTAAGCTGATTTTCAATTCGCGATAAAACTTCCGCCAATTGAAAAGGTTTAGTAATATAGTCCACGCCCCCAACATCAAAAGCCTTTACTTTATCTAAAACATCATTAAGGGCGCTAATAAAAATCACCGGAACCCCGCGAGTTTTGTCATCGGCTTTCAGCTTTTGACAAACTTGATAGCCATCCATCCCAGGCATCATCACATCTAGTAAAATTAGATCTGGTAAGAGTGTTTTAGACGCAGTTAAAGCCATCTGACCATTTAAGGCTTTGCGAACTGTGTACCCCTGTTCGCTCAACATGGCCGACAAAAGACGTAAGTTATCAGGTGTATCATCGACCACCAAAATGTTTTCTTTTGAAGTATGATTAAGATTCATGTTGCCAAAGCGCTAACCTCTCATTCAAAGTTAAAACTGACGCCGCGAGAAAACGAGAATAGCGATCGCTAACAACAGCACAATATAAACCAATCCATAGATCAGATTTATCAGCAGCACTCCTGGATGAGGCAGCAGTTGTATACCATAAACTGCCTCATTTTTCAAATCGAGTCGCGATAAATCTGGGAGTACCAGATAAATTCCTCGCGTCAAACTCTCAATATTGGGGTTTTTGGATATTTGGCCCAACTTGACTATATCTGGGCTGAGGTGTCCCATCAAATAGATTGCCAAGGTGAGGAAAGTGGCTAGCAGCGAACTGGTAAATACACCAAATAGAATTGCTACAGCGGTGAGTAAGGACAATTCGACGAACAGGTAGAAAACTGCTATTAAGATGCTCCAAAAAGGGAAAGAAATCCGATTGAGCAGAAGAACTACCAGATAAATTACTGTCATCGAACCCAGCAGTGCTGCCAGTACTGCCGATAATCCCAAGTGTTTGCCAATAATGAATTCAGCGCGACTGACTGGTTTCGCCATTAATACCAGCACCGTCCGCTTTTCAATCTCTTTGTTAACCAGTCCGGTGCCGACAAATATAACGACGATTAAGCCAAATAAACCAATGCCTGCCAGACCTAGATCGAGAGTAATTTTGGCTTCTGTGCTGGCTGCTACTTTGGGTAATAGCGCCGCCGTCGCCACAAACAAAATGGCAAATAAGCCGACTAAATACAGGACGCGATCGCGAATTACTTCCCTAAACACATGAGTCGCAATGACCAATATTCTACCCAGACTCATATCAATTTTAGATTTTCGGTTTTAGGTTTAAAATTATATTACTATGGCTTTGCGGTTTTAGGCTGCCCGTTTATGCGATCGCTCACAGGCCCGCATTTTACCTCACTCAGAGTCACAGGCGACGGCGCTGCTAACTCTGGTGGTGTACTTGGAACCCTTGCGGGAGAACCTACGCGCCTAATAAAACGAGATTTTGTGCTTCTGATATCCTTCCGTTGCTGACTGAACGTGGTACGCAGCCTTTCGGGTCGGGTAGGCGTAGGTCTGCTGACTGGGACAATCTTACAGGATTTCTTTAGATGATACCCATCAGGCATAGAACCCAGACCTTGCCACTTGACTAACAATTCTACATTATAGCCTGAATTGCTTGGCAAAAACACCTCCCCAAATTTCCACATAGCATTTTCTTCAACACTAGGAAGTTGTTTCTTCGCTTGTTCTCCCAGTATTTGGATATTTTTAGAAGCATTTATTCGCCATTTTTCTACTTCAGACCAAGGTTTTTCATCGAACTGAGTTTTCAGCAGTGACTCCATTGAGTTTAAAATTACTGCGCCTCTTGAATTGGCCTTGGATAAAACTTCTATTTTTACTACAAAAGTACTTTGGCTAAAATCATCCGCCAGTAAACTTGGATAACGCTGTAACCAATTTTGAATAAAAAAATTAAATTGCAACCAACAACTAATGAGAACGTGACTTAAAAACAAAATTATCAGTTTTTTGCAAACTCTCGGCGGGGGAATTTTAAATTTTGCTCCAGGTTGTACAAGTTCACGCAGAACCGCGATCGCTCCTGACGCTGTTGGCCAACTTACTAAAGCAATCGAAGGTATTTGATTGCTCAAAGTACCAAACATAAAAATACATATCAATCCTCCTGGTAGCCAGGAACTTATAGAAATGCCACTAACCATGAGCGGGTTTTCTACGGCGAACCAAACAGTGCTTATAATTAAAAATAGCCAACTCAAAAAAGCCAGGATATTTTGTAATTCAGCCACTGCAAACAAGGCTATTACCCAAATCAAAAAGCTAATTAAAATTCCGGTTTTCCACGAAAACAATTGAGTGGGCTTGACTATTTTTATAAAAAATGTTAAAAAATTGATTATTTTTTTCATTAGTACACCCCTAATACCTTATATTTTTTGGATTAAAAAAGAAACAAGTAATATTAAGCTTTGACTATAAACATTAGCTATTAAAAGGCTTTTTGATTTGTTGCGCTCAAGATAATGGTCAATATTTTTTTTCACGGAATCAGACTGAGAAATAATTTTTACTTTAATTTGAGCATTTTTACTGATTGAGTTTAAGTTGATTAAAAGCTCTAGAGCTATAAATTTAATCACAATAGTTAATAAAAATATTAATAAACTGACTAATCCTAAATCAAAGAAAATTATAATTAAGGGTAAGCCTGAGTTGGTAGTAAAATGACCAAATAGAATAAAATTTATCAATTGTTTTTGGAAACTGAATGGAAGTAATGGGTGAATAAAAAAGAAGATTAACCAACCTAATATGGTAGAAAGTAAGTTGAGAGATGCTGCATACTCTATGCTAACTCTACGAGGTAGACTCATTTTTTGTTGGATAATGAATGCTTCTACAGCGATCGCCATCAGCAAAAATAAAATTTGGAACATAAATGCCCGCAAAGGCAAGACAGTTACCAACATAGATGCTCCTTGAAAGAAAAAGTATTTGGGTGGATTTAATATCATGTCCTTACGCATCGATTGCTTAAAAAAATCGCTCTCTTATCTGCGTTAATCTGCGTTAATCTGTCTACCCTACGGTTCGGCTAATTCGCGATCGCGAATCGCTTCGCTAACGCTTACATCTGCGGTAAAAATCAAACCCCCGATGACAACAGACAATTTCCCGTATTACTCTTACACTAACGATGAAACCGGACACGATATCAAATTTTAGATTTCAGATTGCCAATTTAATAAATCTAAAATCTAAAATTTTTTGGACTGTCATTTTCAGGTAATCAATGACATCATTATCTATATAGTACTTATTGAGCATAGCCTCGACTACTGAAAATATGACTAGAACCGGAATAGGCATTCGCACGGCTCAGATGCGTTCCGAACGCATCGTCGGACAAATCCACGTCTACGATGGCGTAGGTAAAGGAAAATCCAGAGCAGCTTTGGGGGTGGTTTTGCGATCGATCGGGCTAGGTATTAATGCAAAAACACACAATAGAGTGTTGCTGTTGCGTTTTCTCAAAGGCCCCGGACGGACATACGATGAAGATGGAGCGATCGCAGCGTTACAGCAAGGCTTTCCCCATCTAATAGACCAAGTTCGCACAGGGAGAGCCGAATTTTTCGGGCCAGATGAAATTGTCCGCTTTGACAGACTAGAAGCGCAACGAGGTTGGGACGTAGCAAAAGGTGCGATCGCATCCGGCTTGTATTCAATCATCGTCTTAGACGAACTTAACCCAGTGCTGGACTTAGGCTTGCTACCAGTCGATGAAGTTATCCATACCCTAAAGCATAAACCAGAGCATTTGGAAATCATAGCCACAGGTAGAGCAGCACCACCAGCACTCCTAGATATCGCAGATTTGCATTCGGAAATGAAGCCCCACTACCACCCGATCGCCATAGAACAAGGAATCGAGGGTATAGAAATTTATACTGGTGCAGGTAAAGGAAAATCTACAAGTGCCTTGGGCAAAGCCTTGCAGGCGATCGGCAGAGGCATTAGTCAAGATCGGTCACACCGTGTTTTAATCTTACAATGGCTTAAAGGTGGCTCCGGCTATACAGAAGATGCTGCGATCGCCGCCTTGAAACAAAGCTACCCTAACTTAGTCGATCATCAACGGTGTGGCGGGGATGCGATCGTTTGGCGCGGACAACAGCGAGAGATAGACTATGTAGAAGCAGAACGAGGCTGGGAAATTGCCAGAACTGCGATCGCCTCCGGTCTATACAAAACTATCATTCTCGACGAACTCAATCCCACGGTTGACTTAGAACTGCTACCCCAAGAACCGATCGTACAAGCCCTCCTACGCAAACCTCGCGATACCGAAATAATTATCACAGGTCGGTGCCTCAATACACCTGCTTATTTTGACCTCGCCAGCGTTCACTCCGAAATGATTTGCCACAAGCACTATGCCGACAGAGGGGTAGAACTGAAGCGAGGAGTAGATTTTTAATAAGTTTTGAGTTATAAACTAAAAAAATCCCTGGCTGCAAGCCAGCGAGATTTTAGTTCGCTTCATGAACTAAAAAATTGCCTTTTCTAGCTCAAGCGTCGTTACTTTTATTTGGCACAGCCAAAAGCACGAAAACCTTGCCAAAGTCCTCATAGTCTGCCGAGGTAAGGTTTCCCGTGTAACCGGGCGCAAAACCCTTGGTGATCACCGAGAGGTCACCGTCGTTGTAGCTCACAAAAGCTTACTTACGTAAGTCAGGTAAACACTGATACTGAGTGTTATTTAAAAAAGATACTACGTAATATTACTTGGGCAGACTAGGCGATCGCACCCCGCACTAAAATGACAGTGCAATCGCAACCGCGCGCGATCGCTTCTGGAATATTCCCTCTAATCGCCAGCTGCAACATACCCTCCCGACTAGCTCCCAAAACAATGACATCGCATTGCTCTTTATCGGCCAAATCGATCACTGTCTCCGGGACAGAACGCCCGCAAACTGGTGCGATAACTACAGGACAGCTGATTTTGCGGCGGAGAAAAAGGGCGGCTTGTTCTAGCTCATCAGTATTTGATTGGGTTTGAGAAGGTAGAAAAACTTGAGTAAGCCTGATTTCACTTCGATCGGACAAAGTACACAAAGCAGGTAGCAGTTGAATTGCTTGTTGAGCGTTCGGGCCACCAGCCATCGGCACCAGCCACCGATTCCATTTTAGATATTGGATTGTCGATTGGCTATCATTTGCTTGCTCTTTCGCTTCCCAGTCAAGAGTCCCCAACTTCACCAGTATCACGTCGCAAGAAGCTTGTCGGATAACAGTATCAACCACACTGCCAAAGATCCGACCAGGGGTAGGCGGCTCCGCATTCCAGCCCATCACAATCAAATCTATATGTTCTTGTTTAATTGTTTCCAAAATCGCCTGAGCCGCATCGTGGGCAACCCGTACCTGCGTATGAACCGACAACCCCAACTGACGACCCAAAATTTCCGCCTGACGAAGTAAACGACGGCTTTTGGCAGTCCGCACAGATGTTTCGGATGGAGAACTGTGGCGCGGTGCCAGCATGACTTGGAGACACTCTAATTCATAGTCCCGATCCAGAGCTATAGCACCTGCCAATCGCAGCAGTGATGGTGCTGTTTGGGGATTAGCCAGAGGCACCAGCAAACGTCCTTTTCCCACAGCGGGCGATCGCGTTTGATACACTACATAAGATATTTCCGGCCTAGAGGCTATCCCCTTACCTTCCATTTGGTCTGCCTCTGCCCGAATAATATCGGCACGAGTAATAATTCCAATCAGCTTTCGACCTTCAATCACTGGTAATCGGCTGAGTTGATATCGATTTAAAAGATAAAGTACATCTGCCAAAGAAGCTTTCGGGCCGATCGTCACTGGTTGCGCTGTCATAATTTTTGACAGTGGTGTATTCCCCGATAACTGAAGTTGACTTATTTTGGCAAGGTCTGTCTGAGTGACAATACCAATCAGCTTGCCATCGTCTACCACCGGAAAGCCACGATGATGAGAACGGGAGAATGCCTGCACAACTTCATCGAGAATCATTTGGCTACTTAGAGTCTCCACCCGGCGCTGCATCACATCTAGCGCTTTGATATCTCCTAAAATTCCTCCTTTGGGCGTTTCTTTGTCTAAATAAATGCCATTCCACTCCAGCAATCTGTCATAAAGGGATCTGGGCGCGATCATTTCAGCGACTAAGTAAGAGGTCACCGAGGCAATCATTAACGGTAAGACCAGATCGAAATTGGTTGTCATCTCAAACACGATCACGATCGCTGTAATCGGCACCTTGGAAACCGCGCTAAAAAAGGCTCCCATTCCCGCTAAAGCATAGGTAATTGGCGTACCCAATCCCAGGAAATGGGTTGCTAGGAGTCCTACCAGATAACCCAAAGCAGACCCCAAAATTAAAGAGGGAGCGAACAATCCTCCCGGCGCTTGGGAGCCAAAGGCGATTAACGTTAAAATGAACTGAGCTGCAAAAGCGATCGCAGCCATCTGCCAGCTAGCATCGCCCTCAAGCAAAAATTCTCGCAGTCCCGTGTTATCCCGAAAGCTATCTGGCAGAAGGGCTAGAGCTAAACCAGAAACCAGCCCAGCCAGTCCGATTCGCCCAGGTAAGCTTATACGGATAGTACGTTTGTAGAAAGCCAGACTGACAAAAATACCGCGACAAAACAAAGCCCCGAAGATACCAGCCAATATTCCCAACACCAGATAGCAGGGAATCTCTGGCATAGAAAAGCTAATTTGAACCGCAGTAGAACCCAAGTCTGGCCCGAAGCTTTGGGAAGAATTGAGATTTAGGCTGCGACCCCCTAACAGCCGGGAAACTACCGCACCGATAAACGAAGCCAAAATAGCAGTGCCAAGGGTGAAGCCGGAGACATCGTGTAAAAGTTCTTCTACCACAAACAGGACACCTGCTAGAGGTGCGTTGAAAGCAGCAGCCAATCCAGCACCCGCACCAGCGGCAATCATCTGCCGTCGGTGATCCGGGGAAGTGGGAAGCCAGCGACTGAGTTGAGCCGCCAATGCTGCTCCCACCTGTACGGTTGGCCCTTGTCGCCCTACTGTTAGGCCAGCACCCAGCGCGATCGTGCTGCTGATTAACTTCACAAATGCGACTCGCCAAGAAAGTTCCATTGGCACTCCAGCGAGTGCAGCTTTGACGTTAGGAATGCCGGAACCAGCCGCTTCCGGTGCTAAGCGTTCTACCAGTAAACCCGCTGCGAAACCAAAGCAAAGTCCGATCGCCGGTAGTACCAAGTAGGGCGGGTAATTGGAGGAGATATGAACCCTCATGGTTCCCAATGCACCCACCCCAACTTTGAGCAAGACTGATGCCAAAGCAGCAACTAAACCAATTAAGCAAGCTTCTGCGATCGCCAGTCGTCGTCTAGGCCGCAATATCTGCCGTAGGCGCTTCGGGATAGTGGGCATAATTTTATGAGGGGCAGAGGGGCAGAGGGGCAGAGGGGCAGAGGGGCAGAGGGGCAGAGGAGCAGAGGAGCAGAGGAGCAGAGGGGCAGAGGGGCA
>NZ_JAIQZM010000044.1:17011-52917 GCF_023333595.1 Argonema galeatum A003/A1 | reverse complement strand
TAATCAATCCTCTACATTTAAGAAATTGGTTTGCTAATTGCTGCTACTGTACCTCATAACAGCGGGAACCGCTGTATCCACAGTGAAACAATTGCGAATTACAAACACAATAATGCTGGAAATTCATAAAAACATTGTTTTTGATGATAATCAGCAACCCATAGCCGTACAAATTCCGATTGCTGAATTTGAAAAAATTGAGGAAATATTAGAAGATTACGGCTTGGCAAAGTTAATTGCAGAAGCTGAAAATGAAGAGCGACTTTCCAAGGAAGAAGCTTTACAGTACTATCAATTACTGAAGGTTAATCATAATGACAGAAAATCCCAATCAACCGAGAGCTTATGATGTCGTAATGGGTGGTCAAAATACGCCACCTATTAATGCCGTTGTCTTAGGAGGAATCGAAGGCGTTAAACGACGTTTAGCTAATCCAGAAATAGAAGTAAGAGTTGCTGCACTGAAAGACGCACTTAAATATGAAGAAGCAGGCTTAGACTTAATTATTCAAGCTTTGCAAGATAAATCAAATCAGATTAAATTTACTGCTTATTCCCTGCTCAAAGATAGAACAGAACCAAAAGTTAAACAGCAACTAAATAAATTTTTTCCCCGCAGCCAGTTTGATGTTATAACAGTTAATGAATTTGGGCAAGAAATTAGTCGTCGCAGTCAGGAAGCCCGAGGCTTTCCAGAAGACTTGGGGAAGGGAGTTTTTCTGAAAATGGTATCGATTCCTGGTGGTACTTTTATGATGGGTTCGCCGGAGACGGAGAAAGGACGGGATAGCGATGAAGGGCCACAGCATCAAGTAACTGTGGCACCTTTTTTTATGGGGAAATATGAAGTAACTCAAGCTCAATGGAAAGTTGTCGCTGCTTTACCGCAAATTAATATATCTTTGAATGCTAATCCATCACGCTTTAAAGGTGCAAATCGACCTGTACAAAATGTACCTTGGAATGAAGCACAGGAATTTTGCGCCCGACTTTCTATAAAAACGGGGAAAACTTATCGTTTACCAAGCGAAGCTGAATGGGAATATGCTTGTCGTGCGGGAACTACTACACCTTTCTATTTTGGAGAAACTATTACTACGGATTTAGCTAATTACAACGGAAGTTCTATTTATGGTTCTGAATGGAAAGGAATTGATCGTCAACAAACAACTGATGTGGGAAGTTTTCCACCGAATGCTTTTGGACTTTATGATATGCACGGGAATGTTTGGGAATGGTGTGCTGATTCTTATCACGAAAATTATAATGGTGCTACGTCTGATGGAAGTGTTTGGGAGTCTGGTGGAAATAATATCCGGTTGGTGCGTGGAGGTTCTTGGTTCAACTCTCCTGCGTACTGCCGTAGTGCGAGTCGTAATAGTGGCGCTCTGGATTACTGGTACGTCATTTTGGGATTTCGGGTAGCGGTATCGTCCGGATTCCTTTTGTAGTCTCCTTTGCCAGGACTCTTCCCTTTTCTCTTTTACCCTTTTACCCTTTTCCCTTCTTTTCCCTTTTCACTTCTTCCGCCTACGGCGGATCAAAATTTTTTTTTTGAAAATAGGAGTAAATTATATCTTGTGCCAGTTACCAGACCCGCCTGGGATTCAAATCCCAGGCTAATAGCGAAAGTCCACTGAAGTGGACTGAATATTAATAACACAAGAGTCTGTAGGGTGCGTCAGAGGGCAAAATTTTGGCGGCAATGATTAATTTTATTCTTCTGACGCACCCTACAAATTTGATGATATGATTAAGTTTGGGGCAGACACTTCCGGATGGAGCGTGGAGGTTCTTGGAACAACTCTCCTGCGAATTGCCGTAGTGCGAATCGTAATAGGAACGCTCTGGATAACAGGAACTGAACGAGTTGAACTAGGTAATTTTGGTGACTGTCGATCTGTTGGTGAAGGCATTTCTGAATTGAGAATCAACTATGGCCCAGGCTATCGGATCTACTTTGGACAACTAGGAACAACTATTGTGCTTCTTCTATGTGGCGGAGATAAAAGCACCCAACAAGAAGATATCACCAAAGCTAAGGAGTATTGGGAAGAATATGAAAAGCGTGAAAATGCCAACTAGCGATAGCTACCGCGAGTTTCTAATTGAATGTCTGAAAGACCCCGAACACGCTGCTGGCTTTATTGAAACTATCTTAGAAGAAAAAGATCCCGAACCGGAACTGCTCCGCAATGCGCTTAGAAAAGTTGCAGAGGCTTATCTAAAAAGCAATAAACTCTCAGATTCTGCGAAGCAGTGTCATGAAAAACTTGACAAGATACTGACAGAAAGTAATGCTTCTGAAATTTACACTTTTATTGAATTACTGGATGAACTGGGTTTTCGAGTAGCGATACGCGCTGACGCCGACGAATAGCGCGATCGCACCCAGGCATTTGCCCTAATATTATTATGGTAAGCGGCTACAATGAAATCATGGAAGTGCAACCAAAGCAAATTCGACGTTATATTACCCAAGATGGCAGAGTTCCTTTTGCTCAGTGGTTGGATTCCCTTCGAGATCCAAAAGCCAAAAACCGGATTCAGTTGAGGCTTGACCGAATTGAGGAAGGCAATTTAGGGGATTGCCGTTCAGTTGGAGAAGGAGTTTTTGAGCTTAGAATTGATTATGGCCCTGGTTATCGAGTCTATTTTGGACAAATAGAATCTATTATTGTACTTCTCCTCTGTGGTGGAGATAAAAGCACTCAAGATCGAGATATTCGCAAAGCTAAGGAGTATTGGGCTGATTATGAAAAATCTGAAAACGCCAACGAGTGATAGCTATCACGACTACCTAATTGAGTCTCTTAAAAACCGCGAAGAAGCGGCGGGTTATATTGAGGTGGTGCTGGAAGAAGGAGGCGACCAACCAATATTACTACGAAAGGCAATTAGAAATGTGGTTGAGTCTTGTGCGAAAAGCGATCGACTTTCTGATTCAGCGAAACAGTTGCATGAAAAACTCGATCGCATTCTAACAGAAAGTAATGCTACTGAAATTTACACTTTCGTAGAGTTACTAAATGCGATCGGTTTTCGAGTTGCGATCGCACCCAAACATCCTCAATCCTAAATGCGATCGCTTCTTTTACCAGTTTATCGCTTCGGTAACATCGGACGCATAATCAAATAACCAGCACCGAACGCCGTCACCACAATCATAACGATCGCCAACGTCAACCACCATCCATTCACCTCAGAACTTTTTTCTGGCCCAGATCGACGACGATTGCGGGTTTCTGGCTGTTCTATCACTAATTTTGCGGGTAACCCAGAGTCTATCGATTCCATTTCTTGGAAAATGGTTGAGATATCTACCCCAGGCGCAGAAGGGGTAGCGTTGGAAACAGAACGAGTCCGACGAGGCATCTGAGGTGCTTCTGGTATAGATCGGCCCGGTTCGTTTCTTAATTCGGGATGAGTGTAGGAAGGTTGACTCCAGCCACTTGGTACAGAAGAGTCCGCTATCTGCTGTAGATGGAGACTCGCATGAACAACCTTTTCAATTTCCCGACGCAGCTGTTGATTTTGTTGAGTAATCTGCTGATTTTGGTTATTCAGCGAGTCCAGCATCACCTTAGTCGCTTGCAACTCTGCTGCGAGTTCTCTATAAAGCGAAATTGGTACGGAAGGTGAGTAAGCACCGGGTGCTGTTTGGGGATTATGACCTGCACTCGCATTGGGCACCGATTGCTTGGGATTGAAGTTAGATGTCATAAGCTTCTTCGCTTTACCTAGAGTTGCGTCAGACAGAGGCGACCTGTATAACTATGCCTCAGAATAGTCCAGATCGGGAAAATATCACAAGCTGATTTAAAATATTCTTTTTTATTCCTACAGAGGCTTCTGCAATAAGGGAAAAAAGTGTCCCACCGGCCCTTGACCCTGACCGATATTTAAAGCATACTGCAAAGCGGCGCTGACATAATCCTTTGCCAGTCGAACAGCAGAGAATAAATCTTTGCCTAGTGCTAGATTAGCTGCGATCGCAGCTGCGAGAGTACAACCAGTACCGTGAGTATTCGTCGTCTCTACCGTCGATGCACTCAAAGTTTCCAGCCGACTACCATCAAACCAAACATCCACACCACGCAGACTCCCCTGCATCCCGCCTCCCTTGACCAAAACAGCAGTAGATCCCAGTCGGTGAATACGCTGTGCTGCCGATCGCATATCATCCAGAGTCAGAATCTCCAACCCACTTAAAATTTGCGCTTCATAACGATTTGGCGTTACGATCGCCGCTTGGGGGATCAGCTTGGAGCGCAAGCACATTACCGCATCATTGTCAATCAATTGGGCACCTGTACGCGACACCATCACCGGATCGACCACCAAGTTATTCAGCCCTAAAGCTTCTATGCGATCGGCCACTGCGGAGATAATCTCCTGGTTGAGCAGCATTCCCGTTTTGGTCGCTTGCACCCCCATATCTGCAACCACTGCCTCAATTTGGGCTATAACAGCCGCAGCCGGTAGAGCGTCAACTCGTGTGACGCCCAAAGTATTCTGAGCCGTCACGCAGGTGATGGCGCTGGTGCCGTGAACGCAGTGAAAGGCAAATGTCCGTAAATCGGCCTGAATTCCAGCACCGCCACCACTATCGGAACCAGCTACAGTCATAGCTACAGGTACGCTTAAGCCAGTTCTTGCCCTCATACTACCAAAAGGATGAAAGATTCTGGACCATTGGGCGGCAAAGCAGACCCCTTTGCCGTCGCCGACCCGTACTGCATAGGCTAGGAGCGAAATTACGGCTTGATAGGTAAGTTTTGGCCTTATTTCGGCGGACGTCTCCTTTGGAGAAACTCCGGTATGTCCAAGCCACCTGGTTTATCTGGGGACTCAGTAGTTGTGGGAGGGTTAGTTGGGGCCTGTGATATCGATCGCGGTGGTTGAACCCTAGCACCCCGCGATTGCGTTGAGCCTTGCGGTTCGCCACTAAACCCAGTCGCAATCACCGTAATCCTAATTTCGCCTTGCAGCCTTTCATCAATAACTGCCCCAAAAATAATATTGGCGTTGGGATCGACTACTTCGTAGATAGTTTCCGCAGCCGCATTGACTTCGTGCAAAGTCAGATCGGTTCCACCCGTAATATTAAACACCACGCCTTTGGCTCCATCCACCGAAGCTTCCAGCAAGGGAGAGGAAATAGCTGCGATCGCCGCCTCTCTGGCACGGGATTTGCCAGAACCAACACCGATCCCCATCAAAGCTGAGCCTGCATCCGCCATAATAGCGCGGACATCGGCAAAGTCAACATTAACTAAGCCAGGGATAGTGATGATATCCGAGATCCCCTGCACACCCTGACGCAGAATGTCATCTGCTACCCGAAAAGCCTCCTGCACCGGCGTTGTCTCTGGGATCACCGACAGCAGGCGATCGTTCGGAATAATAATCAGCGTATCTACCCGACTTTGCAAAGCCGCAATGCCTTCCTCCGCCTGGTTGGTGCGCCGCCGTCCTTCAAACAAAAAAGGACGAGTTACCACCCCAACGGTTAAAGCGCCTACTTCCTTTGCGGTTTCAGCAACGATTGGTGCTGCACCAGTACCCGTACCGCCTCCCATCCCAGCCGTAATAAAAACGAGATCCGAATTGGCTACAGCTGCGGCAATTTCGTCGCGGGACTCCTCAGCGGCTTTCTGACCGATCGCCGGATTGCCGCCCGCTCCCAGCCCCCGCGTCAATTTCTGTCCCACTTGCAAGCGTCTTGAGGCAGATGATAAAGTCAGAGCTTGAGCATCTGTATTAATCGCCCAAAACTCCACACCAGCAAGATCGCTGGCGATCATGCGGTTAACCGCATTGCTTCCACCCCCGCCGACGCCAATCACCTTAATTTTGGCTATCCGACTTGGCACGATATCGCTACTTCGAGATGTTTCCTCAGCCATACCTTTGGCATCGCGAACTTGACCGAACTGAAATACAGTATAGGGATTAACGGCGTCCACCGTCGGTGCCAAACCCGGTTGTCCCTCTGCTTGGGAACGGTTAAAAGCGAGCCCCTGTTTATTATTAAGCGTCATTGCTCTTCAAAAATAGCTGGTAAACAACTTTTCAATTTTAGGTAGCTCAAGTCAACTATAGGCTATGTCGGTTGAAAAACCAATAATAGTGACAAGGCCGATTTTTCGGTTGAAAACGCCTTTTTCTAATAGCCCTACGGTTACGATCTCTGCGATCGGTTTTTAGCGAGTATCGGGATCTTTGTCCGAACTTGCTGGTTCTAGCAGTTGAATCGCTGGGGCTTCTGGTTTTTTGAGGTCAATGTAGGCAATTTGGCGTCCATTAAGTTTAGCTGACAATTGCCTCAAGCGATCCAGAACTTTGAGTTGCTGCTCCACCAACTGGGAACTGTACGAGCCCAGATGTACGATTCCTAACTCAGTTTTCAAGATTAAATTTTCCGGGTCTTGCCAGTCTATCTCAGAAACTTTCACAGGACTACGACGAACTACTTGATAAAGTTGAGACCAGTATGGGAGATACTTCTCTCTAGAACCGATAATTTTCAGCTTTGGTAACGGAAACGACTTATCTATGCTGGGGTTGCTTTTTATAGGCATCCAAGCACCCTTTTCATCAAGTAACCCCACAGTCGATTGTTGGGATCGCGTTTTTTCATCTTTTGCGGCTATCGAGAGGCTGCATCGAACGTTTGTACACGCTAAAGCCACCGGCTGTCTTTCCTGAATTTGTACTGTCAGGCTGGGCGGGAATAGCTGCCGGGTAACTGTAGCTTTGGCAATCAGCGACTGCCTCGACTCCAGTTTTGCAGCAAGCGCTTGAGGTTCAATCCGAAGCAAAGACTGGGGATAGGATAAGGATAACAGAGACCGAATCGTTCTAGAGGAAAGAAGTTGATTGCCCTCTATAGAGATCTGCTCTGGGTTACGGATTACCCACACCGGTTGGGTGCTTCCCCAAAGTAAACCCAGGGCCAAACTGCTGAGCGCTAAAGTCCGCCAAATATCGTTAACCGTGTGGCGACGCCTTTGGCGACGCAAGGTTTTACGCCGCTGGCTCAAGTCCGCTGGCGAGACTGATACAATACTGGTCATCCTCATCCCTCAAATATGTGATACTATTCGACTGGTTAGTTTACTATGCTTAAGCGTTGCATAGTAAATACTCGCTATTTGTTCAAATCTTCCAGACAACCGCAGATTATTATACACAACAGCTTATTTTCCCTTGTTAAATCCAAACGCTCCGGAAGCTAGAGCCCGCATTTCACCATCCGGGACTGACCAGCCAGCTATTTAGCGCTCACATTGGCTGCGGTAAGTCCATTGAACTGCAAAGGCTAAGGACAGAGTTGGAGCAGCAAGTATTTTATGTAGTTTATTTTGAATCCAGTCAAGACCTCGTGGTGATTATCTATAATCTGGATCGGGTAGATATGCGCCCTATGACGGCCAGCGGACTAGAGCCGCCAGAGTATCTGTTAATCGATCGAGGCGAACAATTGCAGAAACTCAATTGCCATATAGTTTACACCATTGCGCTCGATTCGATATCCCCTATTTTCACAACCTATAAGTTAAGAAACTCAATTTAATAGCTATATAAAAATTCAAACTAGAAATCCCTCGCTAACTCTAGTGACTCTAGCGAGGGAGAAAATAATATGTAGCACTCTCAAAAGGAAATGGTATTACTTTGATTGACCAAACCTAAATACTAGAGCCACCCGCTGCTTCGGCACCCATTTCTAACACGGCACCGCGTAAGAAATCGATTTGTTCTTGAAAACTCATTCCTTCGATCTTCGCCAACAAATCTTTTCCGGCTTGGGGAAGTTGATATTCACTAGGCACGGGAATAATAGTACCGTTCTCCATGCCTTGGGCTAAAAAGTACCAAAAAGCGAGTTTAGTTTCGGGGCTCAAAGAGCCATATTCACGGCTAATTTGAGTATTCGCTCTTGAAGCAATATCGCGCTGAACTTGCAGCTGCTCTTGATGAGGAAGTGGCTTAACTTGATTGAACAATCCTTGAGCGATTTCAGAACCAGAAGCGCCAGGAGCGGCTGGGGTTATAGACTTACCTAATTTGGTATAAACGAACCACAGTAAACCGAGTTGGTCGTCTACGCTCAAGCTTTTTAAGGCTGTTTTACCTCGATCGTAAGCACTCACATTCGTAACTGTCATAGTAATCCCGTCGTTTTGTTAACTCACAGTTACATAGTGAAACAAAGAGTAACGTTTTTACCCCTGCAAGAAGGTAGAAACTTGGCAGGGTATCTAGAGTAGGCAAACCCTACTCAAGGTAGATGTACTTAGGTTTAAACAGCCTTGTTGACTAATTTCCTAGCTTGAGGGCTAACTTACCCCATGAGAATCACCGTGTCAATCACATGAATAACACCGTTATCTGCTTCGATATCTGGTGCTAGAACCGTGGCATTTTTTACCTCAAAACCATGAGCGCAATCAATCTTGATAGGTGAACCTTCAACGGAAATGACAGCATCAACTTTGGCTAGATCTGCTTTCAGCAACTTACCAGAAACGACATGATAGGTTAAAATCCTTGCGAGCTGGGGAATATTCTGCAACAGGGTTTGTATAGTTCCCGGTGGCAGCTTGGCAAAGGCGTCGTCATTCGGAGCAAAGACGGTGAAGGGGCCAGGACTTTTGAGCGTATCCACTAAACCAGCGGCTTGGACAGCTGCCACCAAAGTTTTGAAAGAACCAGCATCGACCGCAATATCAACAATGTCAGGCATATATCTTAGTTGATTTTTTTGGGGAAATTGAGTATCGGGGTAGTGTTTGCATATACTATACGCGATCGCTACCCCTATTTGTCATATAATAAGAAGTACGCAAACTACAGCTTATCCTGGCTTTGTTAACTTATATAACAAAGTTAAAGGGTTAAAAATATCCCGTCCAACTCTAAAATTGTTCCGGCTCGATATCAAGCCTAGTTTCTATACGTTTACCAAAATACATAAATCGTGTTTTGCTTGCACTAGATTGACAGAAACATTTTAATAGAAAATAAACCAAAGGAGAACAAGTTAATGAAAAAGTTATTGTCAAGCAATACAGTGAACGAAGTTACGGGCCAACAGGAGAAAGTACAGGAAGCAATGCTATTGCGTCCGTCTGAGCAAGATAATGCGCGATCGCGCCTATTAACTTTGGGCGCAGAAGTGGGATCGGCTTTGTCAAAAGGGGGAACTTTATCAGAAATTCTCCTAGTTTGCACCGAGACTATAGCCCACTATCTGGACACAACCAATGTGTGTATCTGGACTTTTGACCAAAATAAAAATTTGCTCTCAATGGGGGCATTTGCTGGCCAGAATATTTATAGTGCAAGCTTGCCAAAGCAGATAATTTGCCAACAGGATGAAGCGGTAAGTATGAAAAATAAATTAATACCTTATGGTTTCATGTTTCCACCTTTTACCAGTCGATTATATACTCTAATTGTAGAGGAGCGTCTGGTAGGCGTGATGGTACTTTTTGGGAACCAATCTTTCACCGAGGAGGACGATATTCTATTAAGTTGGCTAGCCAATAATATGGCGTTGGGAATTGAGCGTATTTTGGTGCAACAAGAAGAACAACAAAATCAACCGGAGAATTTGCTACTTCATCTGACAAATCAGTTGCGTAACTCTCTAGATTTAAATAGCATTTTGGAAATTGCTGTTAACGAAGTACGCAGTTTATTGCAAATCGATAGATGCCATTTCGTCTGGTATTTCCCCCATTCTCAAAACCCAAGGTTTACTATCACTCATGAAGCCCAAAATTCTAATTTGCAGAGTTTATTAGGTGACTTTCCCGCACAACAGTCTAGCGTCTTACTTAACAAAATCAGTAATTTGGAAATAATTCGCATCGACGATATAGTTAGAAAGTCTGACTTAGATATTGAAACACGAGATATTTTAACCAAATTGGGTATTACCTCGCAACTGCTGCTACCGCTTAAAATTCATTCCGGTCAGTTTGGAGCGATCGTCTGTAGCCATTCTAATGGTTCTCGTTCTTGGAGCGACAGTGAAGTTGAGCTGCTGCAAGCTGTGTGCGATCGAGTGGCGATCGCGATCGATCGAGCTGAATTCTACGCCCAAAATCGCGCTAGCACCTTAGCTGCACAAGCGCAAGCTCAACAGCTGAGTGCAGCTTTACATAAGTTACAGCACACGCAAGCTCAACTCGTGCAACAAGAAAAAATGTCTAGCTTAGGGCAAATGATGGCAGGAATTGCTCATGAAATCAACAACCCAGTTAACTTTATCAATGGCAATCTAATCCACGCTAGCGACTACATAGAAGACTTGCTGGAGTTATTACATCTCTATGAGGAATCCTATCCCAATCCAGTCCCCGCCATTCAAGATAAGATTGAAGCAATTGACTGGAAATTTCTGGTCCAGGACTTGCCCAAACTGTTGTCTTCGATGAAGATAGGTGCCGATCGCATTCATCAAATTGTTTTATCCCTGCGGAATTTCTCTCGCCTCGATCAAGCAGAAATGAAGGCAGTGGACATTCATGAAGGAATTGATAACACCCTGATGATTCTACAAAGTCGCTTAAAAGCAAGCGGTCAAAATCCCGGCATTCAAGTTATTAAAGAATACGGCAAACTGCCGCTTGTAGAGTGTTATGCCGGACAGCTTAATCAGGTATTTATGAATATCCTCAACAATGCGATCGATGCTCTGGAACTGAGGACCATTGACTGGGGGCTCTTGACTGGGAAAAATTATTCTCAATTCTCAATCCAAAATCCAAAATCTAAAATCCAAAATCTGGAAATTCGGATTCGCACTGAAATGCTGGACGGCGACAAAGTGGTCATCAGAATTAAAGACAATGGCCCAGGCATGACGGAAGATGTTATCAAGAGGTTGTTCGATCCGTTCTTTACTACAAAACCAGTGGGTAAAGGAACCGGACTAGGGCTATCGATTACCTACCAAATTGTAGTAGAGAAGCATGGCGGAACGATCGAGTGTCTGTCAGAACCTGGAAAAGGATCTGAATTTTGGGTTCAAATACCCGTCAGGGCTAGAGCATCGTTTAATTGAGGTAGCTTTCTTCTCCGTGCCCTAATCAAAAAGACATCCCACGCCTTTAGGCATGGGATGTCTCACAGATATCGCCTTTTAGAGCTTAGTAGCGCCGACCGCCGCCACCGCCGCCACCGCCCTTATTTCCCCAGCTTCCTCCAGAAGGACCTCTTTCCTCACGAGGTTTTGCCTTATTCACCTTCAGGTCGCGACCCATCCACTCAGCACCGTCAAGGGCTTCAATCGCAGCAGTTTCCTCCGCCTCTGTCCCCATTTCGATAAAGGCAAATCCACGCAGACGACCTGTTTCGCGGTCTGTAGGCAACTGAACCCGCTTGACCGTACCGTACTCTGCAAAGGTTGTATTCAGGTCTTCCTGGGTGACCTCGTAGGATAGATTGCCGACATAGATTGACATGAAATAATCTCCGAGAACCATAGAGTGTAGAGAGTTAGATTCGGAGAAACGCTTGACAAACGAATTACACAGCCGAAAATAATCCTTAGTAAACATACTAGCATAATATTATGGAAAATACCTTAAAAATAATCAATTCGCTCAAAGGCTTATGGCAGAAGGCTCATAGCTGTATGCGGATCGAGAAGCAACGATATTGATTGGCTGTAAACTCACCACATTTTTGTTCATCGTCCATAATAAAAGTACCTATTAAGCCAACCAGTTCGGTAGGTTAAGCTGAATCTTCAACCCAAAGGCCCTTAGAGCTTAGTACACTTTTCAAAGAAAATGAAGATAATTATGGTACTCAAAGATATTTATTCGTTCTGTACTCATACTTCCCTGTCCCAGGTGCGATCGCAAAGTCAACCCTAATCCATCTTGACGATTCGAGGCAGGTGCTACCCATTTTAACGCATTCAACACTAAATTTATGTCTATTTCTGCAACTTCAATACACCAGGCTCAACCCAACTTCAGTACGGATATGGTGCGAACCTACCTACTCGAAATTGGTCGAATCCCCTTATTGACCAAGGAGCAAGAAGTCATATATGGCAAGCAAGTTCAGCAGATGATGGCTCTATATGAGGGTAAAGAAGCGATCGCACAGAGCTTAGGTTGCGAGCCAAGTGTTGAAGAGTGGGCACTGCAAGCTCATCTGGAGCAGGGCGAGATGAACTCTGTTTTGGCGAAGGGGCAACAAGCAAAGCAAAAGATGATTGAGGCCAACTTACGTCTGGTGGTCTCTATAGCAAAGAAATATCAGAAGCGCGGCGTTGAGTTTTTGGACTTGATTCAGGAAGGAACCCTTGGTTTGGAGCGCGGTGTAGAGAAATTTGACCCCAAGCAAGGCTACAAGTTGTCCACCTATGTTTACTGGTGGATTCGTCAAGGGATGACCAGAGCGATTTCCCAGCAAGGTCGCACCATTCGGCTCCCCAGTCACATTTATGAAAGGATCGCTAAAATCAAGAAGATTCAAAAGCAACTTTTTCATGAGTTGGGTCGTAATGCGACGCCAGCAGAAATTGCACAAGTCTTGGAGTTAGACACCTCCGAAGTTAGGAAATTATTGCTGCTAGCCCGACGACCGTTTTCTTTAGATTTACGAGTCGGAGAAAATCAGGACACAGAATTTATTGATATGTTGCAAGATGAGAGTCCTTCGCCAGAGGAGTATATGATGGGCGAAGCATTGCGTCAGGATGTTCGGCAATTGTTAGCAGAATTGTCTCCTCGACAGCGGGAAGTTATGATCCTACGCTTCGGTTTGGAAAACAACCAAGCGCAGAGTTTGCAAGAAATTGGCGAACTGCTTGGTCTGAGTCGCGAACGGGTTCGTCAGATTGAGATGCAAGCCTTAGCTAATCTGCGTCGCCATAGGAATAGGGTGCGCGAGTACCTTGTAATTTGATCTTTATCGCTGACTCAGCACTCAAGATAATTTGTACGGCATTGCCCACTATCGCCTTCCGAACTTGGTGGAGCGGGTGAGGTGGGCAATGCCAACCCTACGTTTAATTATAAGTAATTTATTCTGAAAGTCAAAATTTATCTGACAAATTATCTATAGTTAATTTACACTTACAATTGAAAACATATCAATATATGTATAAAAAACATTCAGTATATTGATTGTTTGAACTAAATAAATTAGGTAAGTATCTAAAGGTAGATACTATTTATTGAAAATTAGTTTATGTTTGTAACAGATGACACAAAACTAGGTGAATACGTGGCTGACATTGTTGATACTGCCGTTAATGCTGGTTCTTTCAGCACCCTAGTTGCCGCAGTCAAGGCTGCCAATTTGGTAGATACTCTAAAAGGCGCTGGCCCCTTCACCGTTTTTGCGCCTACTGATGAGGCGTTTGCTAAGCTTCCCGAAGGCACAGTAGACGCACTGCTTAAGGACATTCCAAAGCTCAAGAAAATCTTGACTTATCATGTCGTTTCAGGCAAGGTAATGGCGGCTGACGTGGTTAAGTTGAAATCAGCTACAACCGTTGAAGGTTCAGATGTAAAAATTGACGCTTCCAATGGCGGCGTCAAGGTGAATGATGCTAAAGTCTCAACAGCAGATGTTGCTGCTGATAACGGTGTCATCCACATCATTGACACAGTGTTGATTCCTGCGTAATCAAGCACTTAGATAGCTTAATACTATCTCTGGGGCAGCAACTATCTATAGTCGCTGCCCCACCACTGTTTGGATGTATTTAGTTCTTCCCTTGTCAATTATGCAGATTTGGACACGACATATAGCAACCGCCAGGGCGGTTAAGACATTCTTAATTCCACCAAACCCTTGATTCTAAACCCTTCTGACCCTAGCCCCTAGCAAGAAAGCCCCTAGTCCCTAGCTATAATAAAATAATGTCGGTCATCCAAAGTTTTAATTATGCCGTATCCCTACAAAAATGTTCACCATGAACATCAGCATAATAATTCCAAAAGACCCCGATACTGTGACTACCTAAACGGAAGTGATACCACCCAGTTTTTCACTAGAGCGTGCAGAATTTGCTATCTGTTGAGCAGCTTTGAAAAGGTATTTATATTGATAGATGTAAATATTTTCAAATATAAATATATTTGATTCAGTAGGCTAAGTTTTTTATAAATATTAAATAAGCCAACACTGCCTCGTCTTTAACTTCTCCTGGCTACGAGAGGATAGAGGGGCTGTATCGCAGTTTGTTTAACTACCTTTTGACAAGGAAAAAGTGTATGCCAAGACTTATTGGAAAACGTTCTAATGGTAACCCAGTTATAGCTCTGCTGTTTCTGTTCGCGATCGGTACAGGTGTGTCGCTGGAGTATTTCGGCTATATGAATTTGGTTCCAGGCTTTGGTCGAAACGTTCAATACACCAGTCAGCAAGGTCATTTCTGGAAAAAGTAGGATTGGCGGATTTATTCAAAAAAATTGATTTAAGAGGCAGAAATGAGAAAAGGTACTGACCTGATCGATAAAGCTATTATTGCTTACGATACAGGTAGAAGAATTGCACGGGTTCAAGACTTAGTTTTTGACCAGGATGATAATGAGTTGCTTGGCTTTCTAGTCAAGGAAAGTGGGCTGTTTCGTAGTGCCAAAGTGATTCCACTGGGAGCGGTAAAAGCGATCGGGCCTAACGCGATCGTTGTTGCTGACGATAATGCGATCGTTTCCGCAAGCGAAGTGCCTAAAATCGACAAGGTTCTCGATCGCAACTTGGTTCTCAAAGGCACTCGCGTTTTGACTACAGACGGTCGCTACCTCGGTTCGGTTGTGGATCTGTATTTTGATGACCAGACTGGAAGGATTGAGGGTTATGAAGCATCGGGTGGGCTGTTTGCAGATGCTTATTCTGGACGCTCCTTTATCCCTGCTCCTTATGATGTCAAAATTGGTGAAGAAATTACCTTTGTGCCGCCTGAAATCGCTGATTTAATGGCGGAGCAAGTGGGTGGAGTTCTCGGTGCCGTACAAACGGCTGGTAGCAGAATACAAGAGTCCAGCGAAGCGGCTAATCAAAGGATACAACAAGCGGCTGTCGCAACGAATGCCAGAATCCAGCAAGGTGTAGAATCTGCAAATATTAGGCTGCAAGATGCAGGTGTGGCAACGAATGCCAAAATCCAGCAAGGTGTCGAATCTGCAAACATGATGCTGCAAGAAGCAGCAAACGGTACTGGCGATCGCATTGCACAAGGTAGTCGCAGTGCTGTTACCGCTGTTACGAACGGACTGATTAGTCCAGAAGAACAGTTGGCATATGCTCTAGGGAAACAACTCGATCGCGATGTAGCCTCAAAAGACGGGGCTATGTTCGCGCTCAAAGACCAACTGGTTACATTGTCACTAGCTGACGAGGCGCAGCGACTCGGCATCTTGGATCGGCTCTATCGTGCGACGGGTGGAAGTCTGACGGCTGGAATCGATCGACGTTTTCAAGACACGACGACTCAAGCGGAAACTCATCTGCAAGGAACAACTCGTAGTGCTAACATTGCGCTGTCGAGCACACTGGCTCGGATGGGAGTCGATCAAGCCAAAGGTCGCCGCGCTCAGCGATTGCTTCGCGATGAAAATGGCACGATTATCGCCGCTCCCGGTCAGATTGTAACGGATATCGTGATTGAAAGAGCGAAAGTGCGGGGGCGTGAAGCTGCCCTACTTGATGCCGTTGGCTTGCAGCCTTCTGAAGCGGCTCGATACAGTACTAAAGATGCCTTCTCTCGAACTGGGACGAAATTTCAGGAAGAGGCTGCGATCGCGCAAGAGAATGCCAGTGTATTGTGGCAAAACCTGAAAGAGAAGTTTAGCGAAGTTCAGGGTCGGGGTACTAAAGCTTTTCATCAGAAGCGAATCGAGCAAGCGTTGGGGCGTCCTGTCACTCGCGTCATTTTAGATCCCCAGGACAACATCATCCTCAACGTGGGCGAGTTGATCACCCATCGAGCTATTCAGCAGGCAGAGCAAGGCGGAGTGCTGAATATTCTACTTAACTCAGTCTACATGAAACAGCCAAACATCTCTGAGACAGAGCTTCGCGCTCCAGAACAGGGTATGGCTTCGCTTGAGCGCGAACATAGAATTGAGTTACAGCAGAGAGTTCTTTTGGAAAACTCCCATCTGTAGTGGTTTTGGGAGATAGTTGCGGGCGATCGTGTGCCTTAGAGAAGATCTGCGATCGCATCGAAATGCTTAAGACGGACAGCCTGACGCACTCGATCGAGGCGATCGCAGGTAAGTGCGGGAATAAAATACAGCCTAAGTATGTATTAGACCGCACTTTTGGTGTCTAATACATACTTAGGCTGCTTGAGTTGTCCGTTGAGGCGATAATAGATAGGATATTAATTCTCATTTCAAGAGTGCGGTAGCCATGACTGAGTTGCTTGAACGTGCGGTAGCCAAATTGAAAACTCTGCCTGCTGATGAGCAGGATGCGATCGCTGCAATGATTCTGGAAGAACTCGAAGATGAAATTAAATGGGATTCAGCATTTGCGCGTTCCCAAAATGCCCTTGCTAAACTCGCAGCCGAGGCAATGGCTGAGCATCGCGCTTCTCAAACCCAAGAGTTAGATCCAGAAACATTGTGAAGTCACGCACAACTATCCAATTCCGCAAAGCATTTGCCGATCTACCAGAGCAAGTTCAAGAGCAAACACGCGAGGCATATCGCCAATTCAAGCAAGATCCTAGCCATCCAAGTCTGCGCTTCAAAAAAGTACATCAAGAATTGCCAATTTACTCTGCTCGGATCGGCAAAAGTTATCGAGCAGTTGGACAGTTAGACGGAGATATAGTCGTTTGGTTTTGGGTTGGTTCACACGCAGAGTATGACAAACTACTCTCTCAGTTGTAGTCACGCCGCCTAACCACACAGTGCAGCGGACGGAACAGAGAAGGAAGGAATGACGAATACTTGGAACCGGGTTGAGTCTTGGTTAGCGTCAAATTCGCACTTTCTATTCCATTGCACTTTTGAGGAAAAAAAACCGACCATCAGGTCGGGGCAGAGGGGAAAGATTTCTAGTAGTCGATTAGCTTAACCGAGTTAACTAAGAAATACCGTCTGCAAAATCAGAACTCCAGCAATACCTAATGTAGCGATCGCCAATAAGATATTGTTAAAGAAGTCCCCTGCTTCATTGTTGAAGCCTAATGCCTTGTCTTCTTGGCCTAGACGGTCTGCCACAAGCCTCTCCAGGAGAAGCATTTTTGGACTTTAGGAGCCGAATAAGCGACCTGTATTTTTTTGACAGCTAACTATGGGTAAAAGCCACAGGCAGTAAGGCTTTGACCCATAGTTAGCTGTCACCCAGTCAGGGGGTCAATCCTTTCATCGCTCTTCCCTCTTCCCTAGCCCCTTGTTCCCTAGTCCCTAGCCCCTTGTTCCCTAGTCCCTAGCCCCTTGTTCCCTAGCCCCTTGTTCCCTAGCCCCTAACCCCTTGTTCCCTAGCCCCTAGCCCCTAGTCCCTTCTTCCCTAGCAGATAGGGGGCGATTTCGCCGATCGCTAAAATATACTGAGCTGCACCAAGAGCGATCGCTTCTTTGGGCATCCCAAACACCACACTACTCGCCTCATCCTGTGCAATAGTCAGACCACCAGCTTGTGCTAGAGCTAGCATACCGTCCGCACCATCGCGCCCCATCCCCGTCAGCAGAATACCCACGGCTGCCCTTCCATAGAACTTCGCCACCGAATTAAATGTTACCGTTACCGAAGGGCGATGACCGGACAGCGGTGGAGATGACGAATAAACAAACCTACCTTGAGAATTCAACTCTAAATGTCGCCCCTCCGGCGGGAAATAAACTGTACCCGCTTGGGGCAAATCGCCCATCGTAGCAATTTTGACTGGCAGCTTGCAGTCCGACCCCAACCAATTTACCAATCCCTGCAAAAATCCCTCGCTGATGTGCTGGACGCAAATAACGGGCAGTGCGAAATTCCTCGGCAGTTGGGCAAGAATCGTCTGCAAAGCTTGTGGGCCACCAGTAGAAGCACCGATCGCAACCATTTTGTATTTTGTATTTGGTGATGGGTAATTAGTAACGGGTAATTTGTAATTCTCTCCCACTGGGTACGACACGGAAGGCACGGATGCACCGATTAATTTATTCATAAGAGACGTCCGTGTATCCGTGTTCAAATCCGTGTTGTGTCCTTGTTCCCCTCCGCCACCAGGAACCTGCAACCCTGTAACTTTGCTGCGCCGACGCAGGGTAAAAACGGCCACACCAGACAAAACTTTGATTTTGCCGATCAGATCCTGCTTGAGCGACTCATAATCTTGAGGAGACTGGATGCTCGGCTTAGGAAAAACATCGATCGCTCCTGCTTCGAGCAACTGAAATACATTGTAGGTATGTTCTGGCCGAACTGAGGCGCTGATTACCAAAATTGGTCGCGGATATTTGCTCATTACCTCTCTAGTAAATTCTAGGCCATTCATTCGCGCCATGTGGAGATCAGTACAAATCACATCTGGCTGAACTTTGGGAATCAGTTCCAATCCCTCTAAACCGTTTTGAGCCGTTCCCACCACTTCCATTTCCGGTGATGAAGCAAAAATTCGTTTCAGTACTAGCGTTACTACTGGTGAGTCCTCAACTATTAAAATTTTGATAATTTTTTTGTTCATTACTGAAGGTAGTAGGTAGTAGGTTCTTTCGTACAAAGTATGCTAAAATATTAGATTATTAGTGCCTAATTTCATATCCAGTAGCATCAGTTGCTAAAAAATTCGCGTTTTCATATCTGCGTTAATCTGCGTTCATCCCTCTTCATCTGCGGTAAAAATTTAACCAACGATCACAACAGGCAATTTCAGGATATCGCTCATGTACTGACGATGCAACCGAACAGGATATATAGCCACAGTAAGATATGTTAGGACAGTATAGAGCTATTCTCCGCAAGGAAGCCACTGTGTTTGTACTCAGCACTTTGCTATACCAATGACCAATGCCAATAACCAATGACCAATGACTAACAACTAAACAAGCCTTCTCAAAGTATCTAGAAGAATCTGTTGATTAAAGGTGCCCTTAGTTATGTAAGCATTTGCACCAGCTTCGGCTCCTCTTCTTTTATCTTCGTCGCTAGCTAGAGATGTCACCAAAATAATTGGTAATTCGCTATATTCTTTATGCTGGCGAATCTTGGCAGCGAGCCCCAGTCCATCCAAATTGGGCATTTGAACATCAGACACCACGGCGTCAAAGGAGCGCGTCTTCAATTTGTTGAAGCCGTCTAATCCGTCTACAGCTGTCACAACTTCATACCCAGCACCCTCCAAGATGCGCTTTTCTTGGGTACGAATGGAGATGGAATCTTCCACCAACAGGATCGCCTGCTTGTGACTTGGCGCTGGAGGGATTTGTTGAGGTTTTGGAGATACGACTTGCTTACGCACGGATTTAATCAAATCTTGTGGATTTAAAATCATGCAAACTTCACCAGTACCCAAAATCGTTGCACCAGAAACATTACGCACTCGCTTTAGCAGCTGACTTTGGGGTTTGAGCATGACATCTTGTTCATCCACCAAGGCATCCACGAGCAATCCCAATCGCTGATCTGCGACTTTGAGGATGAGGCAGGAGATTTGTTCTTTGTCATTTGTGTTGCCAATGACTGCTGACTGCTGACTGCTGACTACTGACAATTCTAGTAAATCGGCTAGGCGTTCTACCGAGACAGGTTGATTGTCTAAGATAATTGTGTCTCGACCTTCGATCGTAAAAATGTCATTTTCTGAGATGAAGCGAGCTGTTTGCACAAATTCTACGGGGATGGCATAGCTAATTCCCATGACTGACACAATTAGTACGTGGGCTGTTGCTAGGGTTGTGGGTAATTGCACCCTGATAGTGCATCCTATCCCTGGTTTAGATTCCACCTGGATTGTGCCTTTGAGTAGCTCGACGTTGGTGCGTACCACGTCCAAACCGACGCCTCTGCCAGATATTTCGGTGACAAATGTGCGGGTTGAGAATCCAGGCTCAAAGATGAGAGACTGAATTTGAGATGGGGTCATGGTGGCAAGTTCTTCTGGGCGACAGACCCCGCGTTTTAGTGCTGTGTGCTTGATTTTCTCGGTATCCAATCCTCGTCCGTCGTCTGCAACTTCTATGACAACGTTGGTGGCTGTTTGTTTTGCTTTTAGTTGAATTTTGCCTTGGGGAGGTTTGCCTAGACGCTGGCGTTCTTTTGGGGTTTCGATGCCGTGATCTAGAGCATTCCGAATCATGTGCATCAAAGGGTCTTTCATTTCTTCTAAGATGCGTTTGTCTGCCTTGGTTTCTGCTCCTTCTAGAGCTAAATCGACTTCTTTGCCTTCCTGCTTGGCGAGGTCGCGAACCATGCGGGGAAATAAGTTAAAAATGGTGGAAAGTGGCAGCAGGCGCATAGTCCGAATTCCATCGGACAATTCATCCGCAACAACTTCCATTCTGGCGTTGTCTTCGTACATTGCATTTCTCAAGCGGGTTACGATCGAGCCGAGCAGCTCTAAACGTTCCTGAACGCGATGATGGAAATGCTGCAACTGCTTGCGTGCAATCCCCTCAGTACTCCCACTCGCCTGGGTTACTCCGTTTCTCAGATAAAATAAGGAAGAATTTCGATCGTTACTCGCACCTATACCAAGGGAAACGCCTTTTCGCAAATCGACTTCTTCGAGAACAAAGCGATTACCACTGGCTTCCCGGCTCCACTCTTCGTACAAGTTTACAAGTTCCTCGATCTCGGCTAGCCGATGAGTAATCCGAATTTTGGTGACTGTTAGTTCGCCTGCTTGGGTCATCAAGGTGTCTAGATGGCGCGTTTCGACACGCACGCTTTCGATCGCGAAGCGGGACGCGCTAGAGCCTTTGCGGTAGCTTTGTTGAGGCTCTTGAATCTTGACTTTTGACAAGGGTAGAGGTACAGACGTTTTATGCAAGGTCTCTAGATTGTCTCCCGCTTTGCCATTTTTCTGCTCGGCAAAGTTGTTTTGCTCTTGTGATGAGGCTAGTACTGGTTGTAACGGCGGTGCTTCATCAAGGTACGCAGGATAATGGGGAGCAGTGAGGTCATCAGTAGTTGCTTGTTCCTCCTTGTCTCCCTTGTCCCCCCTGTCCTCCTTGTCTCCCTTGTCCCCCTTGTCCCCCTTGTCCCCCTTGTCCTCCTTGTCCCCCTTGTCCCCCTTGTCCCCCTTGTCGCTTTTGACTTTTGACTTTTGACTTTCGACCTCGTTTTTGGGTGGTGCTGGAGTTTCAGCTCCCATCATGTGAGCCAAGACATAAAAAGTATTGACTTGTGGAGCAATGCCTGTGACTGCTTCGTGTACCAGTTGGCGGATGGCATCTAAACCGCGATATATGCGATCGCTGACGATCGCATTGAGGGTTGTCTCGCCTCGTTTCACGCTTCCCAATATATGCTCTATCTGATGGGCCAGAGTTGCCACATCTTTGACGCCCAACATACCAGCATCGCCTTTGAGGCTATGAGCTTCCCGCAATAACTCTTCTAATTTTTCTTGGTCATCTGGATGTTTTTCTAAGTACAGAAAACCATCATCAAGCTTCTGCAAATGGTCTTCACTCGCCGTTTTAAAAATATCCCGTAGTTCTTCATCTTCGATCATCATTTTTTATCGATCCTTTGTTATTAATCATTAATCTAGGACTTACGCTTTTCGCCCCCCTAGCCCCCCAAATCTGGGGGTAACAGGACTCTTGGGGCCCCAGATTTGGGGGAAGACTCTTCTCCCCCCAGATTTGGGGGGTCGGGGGGGCAAAACCTTGGTTTTGGCGTAAGTCCTGTAATCATTAGTCACTTCCCCGCCCCCCTGCCCCTCTGCCCCCCTGCGCCTCTGCCCCTCTGCTCCTCTGCCCAATGACTACACCTCTTTTTTGAGACTGTGAGCGGCATCGTTGAGTTTTTGAGTGCCGATTCTGGTTTGGCTGATGCCGCTTGCTGTTTGGGCAGCTGCATGGTTGAGTAAATTCATCGCATCAACGACTTGCTGAATAGCAATAGCTTGCTGTTTAGCACTCAAAGAAATTTGTTGGCTGCTCAATACAACGTTGTTAATTGCTTCGGTCACGCCTGTGAAGGCTTCTGCTGTTTTTTGGGCAATTTTGACACTTTCTTCTACTGTTTTGGTGCCCTCATCTGTAACCCTGACGGTGGAATTGATGGCTTTCTGGATATCGGCGACGAGGGTGTTAATTTTTTCGGCGGATTTCTTGCTTTGGTCTGCGAGTTTGCGAATTTCGCTGGCGACGACGCCAAAGCCTTTGCCGTGTTCGCCAGCTCGCACTGCTTCTACTGCGGCATTTAGGGCTAGCATATTGGTTTGGTTGGCGAGGTCGCTTACCAAGCTGGAGATGTTGCGGATTTGATTGGTTTGGTCGCTCAAGCGGGAAATTTCCAGGGCGATCGCACCTACTTTCTGCCTCAGCACCGACATCCCCTCCAGAGAGTCTTCGACTGCTTCGGTTCCAGAAGCGGTGAGGACTAATACCTGCTGGGCTGCGGCGGCGACGGCTTGGGCTTGCCCTGCGGCTTGCTGGGATGAGGCCCCCAGCTCATCCATTGTAGTGGTGGTTTGATTGACAGAGGCGGCTTGCTGGGAGGCGTTGCGTTCCTGTTCTTCTACTGTCGCGGCTATTTCGTTTGAGGAAGTGGCGATCGCACTAGCCGCCCGGTCGATCGTATTAGTAATACCTGAAGAGATCCAATAAGCTGCGAGTAAGGAAAACGCTAAACATAACAAGGCCCCCACTCCCACTGCAGCGATCAGACTGTTGAGCAAAGTTTTCGCTTCAGCGGTTGCCGCATTAAGAATCCCCTTTTCGGCTGTATTGAATTCCGCACTTAGGTTTCTCAACTTGTCGACAAATTTTTGCCCTTGTCCTGTTCGGAATATGGATAGCGCTTGGGCTGTCTTGCCTTGCTTCACTAAGTTGATTAGGTTTTGTGCGTAGCGATCGTATTCTGTTTTAAAGAGAATCATTTCTTTTAGTCGCTGTTTCTGTTGTGCATTTTTAATCGTAGTTTCTGCACGGTCAATAGTATCATTGAAGGAATTTAATTCTTCTTCATATTCTTTTGAAAATAGAGGGTTTTGCGTCAATAAATAACCTCGCAAATCGATCACCATTCTACTGTGAGTAAGGGTCAGTGTATTGGATGTTTCAACATTTTCTTGAGTAATTTCTACTTGCCTAAATACGCTCGCCAGTTTATTAGCGTTGGAGTATACTATTCCAACTAGACCTATGAATAAAAGAATAGGGACTGAATATCCCAGTAACATTCGATTCCGCAATTTCCAATTTTTAAACATAAGCATTTGTTAGTTTTATGTGGTAGTAAAAGGGGCACTTTATGGAGTTGAATACTATGCGGGAATCCTCCGTAGAAGTAGAGTTAGCTCACCCTTACACAACAGACTTGAGGTTCATAGCAGCTTCATTGAGTTTTTGGGTACTAACTTTGGTTTGGCTGATGCCACTGGCAGTCTGGGACGCCCCTTGCTTAAGGCTATTCATCGCCTCAACCACTTGTTGAACGGCAACAGCTTGCTGCTTGGCATTGAGGGAAATTTGTTGACTGCTAAGAACTACGTCGTCGATCGCACTGACAATCTTCTCCAAAGTTGCTTGGCCCTCCTGGGTTGCCATAACGGTGGAATTGGTCGCTGTTTGGATATCGAAGACGATAGAATTGATTCGCTCTGCCGATTCTTTGCTTCGATCGGCCAGTTTGCGAATCTCGCTAGCCACAACAGCAAAACCTTTGCCATATTCTCCAGCGCGAACCGCCTCGACTGCGGCGTTGAGCGCCAGCATATTCGTCTGGTTGGCTAGTTCGCTGACTATATTTGATATTTTGCCGATTTGATGCGTCTGTTCGCTTAAGCGAGAAATTTCAGTAGCGATCGTCAGGATCTTCTGTTTGAGGGTCTTTTCTTCCATGACGATCGAATGCTGGTCGTACCTTCCATTCACAAGAGTTAGTATCAGGTGTGCCCCCGCTGCTGCGACTTCCGCCTGCTGTGACGACCCTTGGGAGGAGGCATTTAACTCATCCATAGTGGTGGTGGTTTGATTGACGGCACTTGCCTGCTGTGCCGCCGTGCGTTCTTGCTGGTCAACTGTCGCGGCGATTTCGGTTGCGGAAGAGGCGATCGCTGCGATCGCCTCATATATTCTGTTAGCAATACCTGACGAGATGAAAAAGGCAGCAATCAAGGCAAAAGCAATGCCTAACACTACACTAAACACAACAAATTGGCTCAGAAAGTTGATATTTTCTTCTGCTTTTACAGTCGCGCTGCTAAGAATTTCATGTTCTTTATCGTTAAATTTTTGATTTAAATCATCGAAATTATTAACCAGATCCTCTCCTTCTTTGCTGCTAAACAATTTTATTGCTTGTGGTTTGTTTTTTTGTTTTAAAAAAAACGATATCTTCTTCACAAATACGTCATGTCGCTGCTTTAACTCTACCATCTCCTTTAATCGCTGCTTTTGCTCCGCATTTTCAATTATGGTAGCTGTGTTTTGTGCAATTTCCATAAATTTTTTTGAATCTTCCTCGTAGTCTTTTAAAAAAGCTTCATCCTGAATAATTAAATGACCACGGATATCCCCTATCATCTTGCCAAAATAAAATCCCATCTGGTCTGTTTTTTCGATAACATTCGTTGAAATATTTGTTTTTTTAAATGCCTCGGCAACCTTATTTGCACTCGTAAAAATAGGTACGGCTAGGCCAAATAATAATAGCATAGGTACTGAATATCCAAGTAACATCTGGTTTCTAAGCTTCAATTTTTTAAACATATCTTCATCTCCTTTATCATTGTTATATTGATGATTGAGAATGCAATCTATGAGATTGCTATACCACTAGATATCTTCATTTACAATCATATCTCCCTTGTTAAACATTTTTTGCAAATCCAAAAGGCTCATCATTTTTCCTCCGTAGGGAGCGGTGCCTTGCAGGTATTCATCATTGATAGAATGAACAGCCGCCGGAACAGGCGAAATCTGCGCTGGGTGCAAGTACATGACATCAAACACTTCATCAACTTTGATTCCTGCAACCAAATCATCGACCCAAACAACCATCACTTTAGCAGTAGTTTCTGCACCCAACATTGGCATATTCAACAGCCTGCGTACATCAACTAAAGTTACAATTTCACCCCGCAAATTCATGTTACCGACGATATGCGGCGGACAGCAGGGAACGGGTGTAACTTTGCGGATATCGGTAAATTCACGGACAAGCTTTAAATCAAGCCCAAAGTATTCTCCACTCAAACCAATTACAGCCAGCGGTATTAATCCTGTTAAGTCTTCCTTTTCACTTGAACGCATCAAGTTTTGCGATCGCTCTCGGAAAATAGCTCGATCTTCCGGTGTAGCCTGCGGACAGAATATGCGCTCTTTTGTGTATTTAACTGTCTCTAATGCTAAATTATATTTATTTTTATCTCCGTCTAAAGGTTCAACCGACTTTGAGTAGGAAAGCAAATTTTCAATGTTTAGCAGCATCACTATATCTGCTGCAACTTTGGCCATATCGCAGACAAAAGAGCGGGACCGATCGGGAACCTCTCGATCGTAAAAAAGTTCCTTTGTCATGTCCTCTGGTGAAATGTTATAAACCTCATTGACTTGATTGACAATCATGCCAACCCGCAGTTTTTGCCACTCCACGACAATTACACTATCGGTCAGACAATACTCCAGCTGGTTATACCCAAAACGGAGATTGAGATCCATGACTGGTAGGATATCTCCCCGCAGATTAACAACACCAATAATCTCGCGGGGTGCTTCAGCGATCGGTGTCAATTCCGGTAAAGAAAAAATCTCTTGGACAGACTGGGCTTCCACACCGTATAGCGAACTATTAACGCTAAAGATTAGATAAAATTCAGGAGCAATTGTTAACATAGTTAAATTTTTAAGAAAAATTCCAAATCGGTAAAGAGAAAAGGAAAATTTTTCCCTTTACCCTTCCCCAATCAATCCAAAGTACCAAGTTGCGATCGACTGCACCCCAACGCCAATGTCAACTTATTATACCCAATCCGGGTTTATTACCCCCATTTTAACTTTTGGCTAAATATTGTAGAGACGTTTCATGGAACGTCTCTACAGTCGGTCAAGATCAGAGGAGTCATCGCAGCGGATTGCGTATTAGAGGTTATCCCGCTCTAAATCGTAAATTACCTTTTCCCAGTACCAGTCCTCCGAACGACCTGGATTGTTGTCCCTCGCCTGCTGAAGCAGCCGTTCAGCTAGATCCCAATCTCCCTTGACAAGAACAAAAAGTCTCTGCCGCAGTTCTTCTCTAGGTCGGCTCGAAAAATTTTGTTGTTGACTGTACCATTCGTTGAACTTAGCTTCACCCTCTGTAATCATTTCATCTATTACAATTGGGGCTTGCTCTCCAAGTTCTTCTAGCGTTTTACCGATATTTTCGCAGGTAAGGCTGATTCCGCCAATCACAAGGTAAAAAGCTTTTTTAGTAAACGTTTCTAGATCGTCCATGATAGTTAATCCAAAGGTGAAGCTTTTCTTAGTTTACCGGAGGTAGAGCCAGTAAAACTGATATAGCAGAGTGCAAGGTCAGCCGTACAAACACAGTCCCGGCCTTGCTTTGAGCGTTCAATACTGTCCTAATATAAATGACTGTGGCTATAAATTTTCTCAAATGCTTGCTCTTGCGGGCATTTCCCATGCCCAAACTGACCCCAATGCCCAAAATTGCAATTATGTATTGCAATTATTGCATTTTGTGAAGAAAAGTGTTACTAAATTTACAAAGATTACCAGTTAAAGCTTGTTATCTTCCTAAAGATAGATGACGCGCTCGAACCACAGAGCGCGGTTTCGAGGAAATTGAGATCGGGAGTAGCATAAAAATGAACAAGTTAATTCTGGGTGTAGGTGCGGGTCTGTTGGCAAGCGGGTTGTTGAGCAGCGTCAGTGCTCTAGCCCAAGGGAATAGTACCAAGGTGCAGCCCAGGATCGATCGAACAGCACTAGCCCAAGCCAACGATCAAGCGCTGATCCAAGAAAACCGCGCTCTGCTGTTGCAAAATGGTCAAACTGCCCGCAACATTGCCGCCAAGGTGGGAGCCCCAGTCAGCAACAATGCAGTACCCAGCGGTGGCAGTCCGCTGCAAGTGAACCAGCAGCTGATTTTGCAGAACCGAGCCACGTTCACCAGCATTGCCAAAAAGTTGGGAGCGACGGTGCCCAGCGTGGCGGGACCTGGTGGCGGCGACTTGGCGACGCAAAACCACCAGCTGTTGTTAGGGAATCGGCAGATTGTGCGGGCGATCGCCCAAAAACTGGGCGTTACGCTGCCTGCACCTGCGCCGTTGAGTGGCAGCATGGTTAAGCAGAACAACACTATGCTGATAGGGAACCGAAATGCTCTGGAGGCAATTGCTAATAAAGTAGGCGCAACAGCGGCTGCTCCCTAGAGCGCCAGAAACAGTAAAAGAGCTTGACAAAAAAGCAATCCGATCTGTCGTGTAGGGGCGAAGCATGAGGGCAGTAATCGATCGCGGATCGTCCATTATTTTTTTGCCCTCATGCTTCGCCCGACCAAGTGCTGTATAGGCATACACCCTTTATTACTTTTCTCATGGATCTTTTAACATTTGATCGACATAAATAAGCAATTCACCAGCCGTTACCTCACCCTGTTGCTCGATAGTAGCCGATGGTGCTAAATCTTTTAGCAGTTCCACAGCCACAGCCAGCATTTTTCCAGCCCTCGTACCATTCCCTTCTCTCTTGTAAAGAAAACCGAGTTCAAGATAAGCAGAAATAGACGATGGTGCCAGATAAATAATCCTTTTTAAATAAAATTTTGCTTTTTCAATATCTCCCTTTTCTTCAGCAATATGTGCCAAAAGGTAACAAGGTAAGACGGACAGAGAATCTATTTCAAGTGCTAGAGAGCAGTAATAAGTTGCTTTGTTATGCTCCCCTAAATTCGCATAGGCTTGAGCTAGTAAGTAGTAAGCACCAAAATTATGGGGATGCAACAAAATCACTTGTTCTGCTTGTTTAATCGCATCAGCATAAGCTTTCCTAGCGAAGAGTTTTTCTGCCCGAATCAGGACGTCATTTTTCCTTGTTTTATCAAAAAGCGCTTCTGTTTCCACCCGTGTTAATTGCTTGGCAAAATTGGGGATATTGATAGCAATCGTTTTGGCTGATTTTGCTAATTGGGGATCTGTATTACTGGGATTAGAGGTTCTTTGAACAGATTCGCGAAGGTTAACATCGTATCGGACAGATTTAGAGGGTTCAAACTGCGAATTTTTGCTGCGTTCGTATAGCACTGATTCCGGCAAAACTTTCACCTGGAAGCGACCAATATCTTGACCGTAAAGTTCCGTATGTCCCGTAATTAGGCAGCCCCCCGGTGCAAGGGTGTTGTAAAATTTTTTCATGACAATTGAAATAGCTTTGAATTTAAAATATACAAAAACGTTACGACAGACAATAATATCCATATTGTGGATGTCGGAACTGAGGTTAGGAAAGTTATCTTTGACTAAATTTCCATAACTAAACCTTACCATCTTGCGAATATTTTCATCAACTTTCCATTCCGTTTGACGCCGAGCGAAATACTGCATTTGTAAATGAGGCTCTACTAAGCGAAATGACCAAGGACTGTAAATTCCATGTTTTGCTTTTTCAATTGCTTTTTGATTTAGATCTGTTCCTAAAATTAATATATTCCAATTATCCAAATCGGGCAGCAACTCGTAGAGAAGAATAGCCAAAGAATAAGGTTCTTCACCCGTTGAGCATCCTGCACTCCAAAGACGCAGGGTTTTCTTATCGCCTCCTTTGATGTTTATTTCTTTGTTTTTTGATTCTATTAATTGCGGCAGAATCCTATTTTTCAGGAGCGCAAACTGACCTTTATCGCGAAAAAAATAACTTTCCCCAGTCGTTAACAGGCGTGTCAGTTCTCTCCATTCCCGTTTGCTCGGCGTCTCCCCAAAAGATTCGTTCTGTTCGGTATGAGGCTCCAAAAGTTGATAATAATCCTCTGGACTTGATAATCTAAGTAATTTGAGCCGCGCTAAAATTGTTTTAGCTAAACTTTCCCTATCCTGCTCCCTGACGTGCAAACCTGTGTTAGTTGAAATCAGCTCGATAAAACGCTGTATTAAAGCCTCATTCATCAAAATAGTCCTTTGCACGAGACGTTGGTATCCTTTTATTTATAACTGATCAAACGCCGTAAACAAAAAAAATACAGTTTATTATCTGATTCTTTACGATAAGTTAGTATACCTTATCCCAAAAAATAAGCAATGGCAAGCTCATTAAGGGATCGAACCGCAATGAGCTTGCCCCGAATTCTTCTCACACCATACCGAAAGGCTGGTGTGATACCAAATCCGCAAGCCTTGACCCCTTTTTTACCCGACGACTCTCATTCGCGGCTTGCGCGTACAAAGCCCGCGCAGGCCGGCTTCAAGAAAAAGGGGGTAGCGTTGGGTTTCGCTTCACAAAAACCCAACCTACAAAGAAATGGCGAAGGTATTGGCGTGAGAGCAAATGCGGCAAAACCAACAAAGTAAAACTGTCGTACACTAAGTTTTACTTTAGGCATTGTAAAGATTACTAACAATACCGACTGCTGACTGTTTAAGCTTACTGGGTGCAGCTATCCTTACCAGTAAGTGCATTTCTCCTGAGTTCTGACTCGAACGTAGATTTCGATTGACTTTTTTCGGAGTAGTCTATGTCAGCACCAATATCGACAATTACGATCGCCCAAAAGACTCCAAAACAATCAGTTGTTAGAAAAACTTGCTTGTGGTTAGCAGCAATTCCTATAGCGGGAGTAATTGGTGTCAATCGGGTGCAAGCACAACCAATTGTTCCCGCAGCTGACGGGACTGGCACCGTCGTCACGCCTCAAGGTAACGTTTTTGACATTACAGGTGGAACTAAGTCTGGGGATGGTGCTAACTTATTTCACAGTTTTACCGAATTTGGCCTAAACCCTGGGCAAATTGCTAATTTTATATCTCGACCCGATATTCTCAATATTCTGGCGCGGATAAACGGCGGAAACGTTTCTTTTATTAATGGCCTTATTCAAGTTACAGGCGGCAATTCCAATTTATTTTTAATGAATCCGTCTGGGATTGTATTTGGTGCTAATGCCAATTTAAATGTTCCGGCTGCCTTTATGGCAACTACAGCTAACGGGATCGGCTTTGGGAACGTTAATTGGTTTAATGCAACTGGCACCAATAATTATGCAGCACTGGTAGGAAAACCGAATGCTTTTGCTTTCACTATGAGTCAACCCGGAAACATCATTAACTCCGGGAACTTAGCAGTGGGATTGGGGCAAGATTTAACTTTATTGGGCGGCACGGTTATCAATACCGGACAATTATCAGCACCAGCGGGTAACATTACTATAACGGCGGTGCCGGGAGAAAGTTTGGTGCGTTTGAGTCAGCAAGGATATTTGCTGAATTTGGAAGTTAAACCCATAGTAAATACTAGCATTCTACCCAACAATTGGACATTGCCAATTTCCTCATTGCCGCAAATGTTAACCGGAGGAAGTGGGGGTAATGCCACGGGAGTTACTCTTAACAAAGATGGCAGTGTACAACTAACTGGTTCTGGGATTCAGATACCAACAGAAGGGAATACGGCGATCGCATCTGGCACTATTAATGCTGCTGGCGAAACTGGCGGTCAAGTTAACATTTTCGGCGACAAAGTTGGCGTAATAAGTGCCAATATAAATGTTTCTGGCACTAATGGGGGTGGCAGCGTTCGGATTGGCGGTGACTATCAGGGTAAGGGAACGGTGCCGAATGCGTCGCGTAGTTTTGTTAGCAAAGATTCTATTATTAGTGCAGATAGTTTGCTTAATGGCAATGGCGGTCGTGTAATTATCTGGGGTGACGATACTACCCGTTTTTACGGTAGCATTACAGCGCGTGGTGGAAGCCAAAAAGGTGATGGTGGGTTTGTCGAAACATCTGGTAAAAACGGTTTAGATATACAGGGCGCTAGAGTTGATGCTAGTGCTGTTGGGGGAGAAGCGGGTACGTGGTTGCTCGATCCTAGAAACGTTTTAATCGGGGATTTTTCTACTGATGGTGGCGAGTTTAGTGGGGGTAATCCTGATATTTTTACTCCATCTGCTGACGATGCTACAATTTCTCCATCCGATATTGAAAGTGCGCTTAATGCTGGAACTAGCGTCACTATTACGACAGGAACTACAGGCAGTCAGGAGGGGAATATTACGGTAGATCTTCCTATTAATAGAACATCTGGTAGCAATGCAACTCTAACGCTTGATGCGGCTAATGAAATTGCGATAGATGCAGATATAATTAATGACTCTTCTAATCCTCTAAATGTTGTTTTGTCAGCTGGTGGCGATATTTCTGTTGGCCGTAGCGCATTGATTAGCACAAAGGGTGGCGATATAAAGTTTACTAGCACTAATGGATCGATCGCTAGTGCTGGTACTTTAAACTCTTCCAGCGATGTTGCTACTGGCGGTAATATTATTCTCAATGCTGCTACCAAGGTTCAGGCAAGTACGATCGACGCAAAAGGAACTTCAGGTAGTGGGGAAATTCGTATTTCTGGTAGCGAAATTGACTTATTTGATGTCGTTAGTGGTGGTGCAGTTACGTTTGAGCCTGTCAAAGCCGACCAAAATATTATATTTACTGGCGATAATGAAATCGACACTGCTGCGCTGGATCTCTCGTCAAGCGATATGGGTAATTTGCAGGATGTCAAATCTATCACCATCGGACGAACTGATGGTAATGGGATTGTTACTGTCGATCCAACTGGGGTAAGTTTCACTGTTCCGGTGACAATTCAAGCTGGAGGAGCAATTACAGCAAATGGTAATATTACAACGACGGGGAAAGATATCACTATTATTAGCAAAAATGCCTCGATTAATACCAGTGCAGGTACGGTAGACTCTAGCAGTAGTGTTGAAAATGGGGGAGCGATCGCATTTGATGCCAAAGGCGATATTATCACAGGTGACATCAAATCCAATGCGCCTGATAGTGGAAATGGTGGGGAAATTAAACTCACCAGCGGCAGTGCAATTGATGCAAGTAAAGGTAGTCTAAATTCCAGTGCTGCTAGTGGTAATGGTGGTGCTATGACTATGACTGCTGCTACTAGCATTACTATCGGGCCGATCGACTCCAGAGGGACACCCGGTAGCGGCAATATTAACCTTACTAACGATGAAATTAATTTTACTGGTGGATCTAATTCAGTACAAAGTAAAGGTGCAATTAAGCTAGAGCCTTTTACCCCAAATCAAAATCTAGCAATAGGCGAATCTGGAGATGCGGGTTCTACCACTTTAGATATTACGGCAACGGATATTGCTGCTTTGGATAAAACTGGTTTCGCCTCCATTACTATCGGACAAGGAATTAGCGGCAATGGTTTAGTTACGATAGAGAAAACAGGAAATATAAATGTTATTGATGATGTAAAAGCTAGTATCGATTTAACTCTAAATGCAGACAATGGCGATATCACTTTTAAGAGTGCGATCGGTAACAGCCAACCGCTAGGTAACCTCAATATTAATAATACCAATAAGGTTACGCTTAATGGCAATATCACCACAGCTAGCAACCGCACTATTAGCTTTACAAATTCAAATACAATTACTTTTAATGGGGATACGGCGCTAACAGCAGATGAGATTAACTTTAACCAAAAAATTAATTCAGTCAGCGGTACTGGTAAACTAATTCTTCAACCAACAACTGTTAGTCAAGGAATTGCGATCGGGGGTAGTGGTGATACGGGATCTAGTACTTTGGATCTGACATCAACAGATATTGCTGCTTTGAATGATGGTTTTAGTTCTATTACAATTGGACGTGAGAATAGCAGCGGTGTAATTAATATCGCTGGGGATGTCGCTTTCCAAGATCCTGTATTAATTCAATCTCCTGTAGATGCAGGAACGATCGTAAATAATGGTGGTGCGATCGCAGGTACAGATAATGCTTCAATTACCTTAAAAGCGAATCAAAATATCAGCGTTGGCAATATTACCTCACCCGCAGGAATTACTATTACCAGCAATCAGGGTATAATTGATACCAAAGCAGGAATTTTAGACTCTTCTGCAAGCGGTAGTGGCGGCCAGATCGCACTGACAGCTAAAAGCAATATTGCCACTAAAGATATCTTATCTTTCTCCTCTGAGACAGGTTCTGGTGGTAAGATTACCCTCAATAGCAGTGAGGGAGAAATTGACACTAAAGCAGGCATCATAGACGCTTCTTCTGCTAGCGGTAGTGCTGGCCCGATCGCACTGACATCTAAAAGCAATATTGCCACTAAAGATATCTTCTCTTCTTCTTCTAAAACAGGTACAGGGGGGGGAATTACACTCAACAGCATTGAAGGAACAATTGATACTAAAGCAGGCATCATAGACGCTTCTTCTGCTAGCGGTAGTGCTGGCCCGATCGCAGTTACATCTAAAGGCAATATTGCCACTAAAGATATCTTATCTTTTTCTTCGGAGACAGGTTCTGGTGGTAAGATTACCCTCAATAGCAGTGAGGGAACAATTGACACTTCTTTGGGAATATTAGACTCATCCTCTAACAACAGTAATGGCGGCCATATTGACATTAATTCTCCCACCAGCATCACCGCATTTGGCATTAACTCCACAGGAAATATCGGCAGTGGCAATATTAACCTAACTAGCAATCAAATTAACTTTACTGGAGGAACTGATTCAGTCAAAAGCCAAGGCAATATTCTGCTTCAACCATTTACATCCAGCCAAAATTTAGATATCAGTTTCCTAAGCTTAAACGCTTTAGCAGATGGTTTTCAATCTATCACGATTGGACGAAATGATGGCAGCGGTGTTATTACATTTTATGGTGCTTTCACATTCAGCGATCCCGTAATTATTCAATCTCCATTAGGATCGATTGTGACGTTTGCTCCAATTACAGGAGTTGATGACGCCTCTATTACTATAATTGGAAACACAACCCTTAAAGGAGATATTACTACTGATAAGCGAATTATTAATATTAACGGCAATATTTTAGTCGGTAATAATATCGCAGTTAGGACAGGATCTACGGTTGGCGGTAATATTATCATCAATGGAAAGATTGATGGCGATAGAGATATCACTTTAGAAGCAGGCACTGGTGATATTACCGTTAACGGCAATATAGGCAGCACTACGCGACTTGGAAATGTGGCGATCGATAATGCTAACAACGTCACGATAGGAGCAATTACTGCCGCTAGCTTTACTCAAAAAGCAGGCACTGGCACGACCATTTTGGGAGCTTTAGACACCGATTCTCCCGAAGGAATTAACCTTAAAGGTAATAGGTTCAACCTCAATGGTGCAGTTACAACTACTAACTCTGGCGGTTTTATTATTGATAACGAAAGTCCTCTGGATATTGCCGCTACGACTGACTTTAACTTAGATGGTGAATTCAACCAAATTGGTAAAGGTGAGGTTTCGACAGCAGGAGATATTACCACTACCAATGACTTAATCAGTTTTAGCAGTCCCGTTACTCTGACAGGAAATGTTGCTCTCAACACGGGGAAAGGTGCTGGAGATATTAAGTTTGGCAGCACAGTTGATGGTAATTTTGATTTGAGTTTGAATGCTGACAATGGCAATATCAGGTTTAACGCTGCCGTTGGCGCACAAACACCTCTAAGCAACGTGGATATTATCAGCGCACAAAATGTTTTTGTAGCTGGCGGTGTTAATACCACCAACAATCTCTTATTTAATGTGCCGATAATTCTCACAGATAATGCCACTTTCAGCGGCGGTGCAGGTAAAGATATTACTTTCAATACCCTGAATAGCGAAGCGGGTAAAGCTAACAACCTCACACTGAATCCGGGAACTGGTAACATTACTTTCAACGGCGCGGTTAGCGGCATTGGCGACATCTTTATTCTCAGTGCCAATAATTTGACAGCAGCTTCGACTATAGAGGCAGCAAGTCTACAGCACTCAGCCGGAACTGGTGATATCAGCTTGCAAGGAAATGTTAGCACTACGGGTGTTGGTGGAGTAGATTTGCGGACAAACGGCAGTATTCGCGCTGCAAATATTACCAGCAATGGTCATAATATCACTGCGATCGCCAACAACAGTACCGTAGAAACTGGCAACTTAGATGCTTCTAATCCGATCGGAACTGGTGGAAATATTTATGTTTCTAGTCCAAAAGCCGCTGTTACGAGTGGTGATTTGAGAGCTACAGGAGAAACGCAAGGCGGTGCTGTTACTGTGGTGTCTGGCGATCGCATTACCACTGCCAATATCGATGTTAGCGCGACTGTTGGCAAAGGCGGCTCAGTCTTGCTCGACCCTCCCAACGATATTCAAGTTGGCACTATCAATGCACAAGGAGGAACAAGCGGTGATGGCGGCAACGTTGATATTACTACAGCGCGGTTTTTCCGGGCGACTGGCACTTTGCCTGACGGTAGCAGCATTTCCACCGCTGGCGGTACAGGTAATGGTGCGATAATTATCCGCCACGGAGGAGGAGATTTGAACACGCCGTTTGTTGTCGGTGATGCGTCAACTAACGGCACTTTGGGTGCTTTGACAACTGGTGCTGATACGATTTCGCCTACCCAGTCTTTTCCTGGCCCCTTCACTCTGGGCAATATTCAAATCATTACCTCAGCACCACCACCCGTTGTGGTAACGCCACCAGTTGTGGTAACGCCACCCGTTGTGGTAACGCCACCCGTTGTGGTAACGCCACC
>NZ_JAIQZM010000044.1:0-16911 GCF_023333595.1 Argonema galeatum A003/A1 | reverse complement strand
CCACCCGTTGTGGTAACGCCACCAGTTGTGGTAACGCCACCCGTTGTGGTAACGCCACCCGTTGTGGTAACGCCACCCGTTGTGGTAACGCCACCAGTTGTGGTAACGCCACCAGTTGTGGTAACGCCACCAGTTGTGGTAACGCCACCATCACGATCTTCGCCATTGCCGCTTTCACTGCTTCTGTCGCCACAGAGAAATGCACTATCGCGATTACCACTTGTGCGATCGCTACCCACAAGCAGTCCTCCCCTTAGACTGGTGAGGGAACCTCTACCGCAGTCGCCTTTGGTAACACAATTTGCGATCGTCAGAGGAGCTTTGCCAGAATCACTATATTTAATTGCTTCCCCTGCCGATCCCGGTACTGCCTGTCCCAGCACTCCTGGTATCCCTAGTGTGGTGGGACTAAAGCTGGGGACAAAATGCCTGACAATTTCTTCAGCAATATCAGGTAATTCTGGACAATTGATCGCATACGATGATTACTCCTCATCAACCAACCGTGGAATCACAAATCCAGGAGGTCAGTCGCCAAAACTGCCTTTCCTCATCCATCAGCCTTCAAACACATCCGAGGCAACCCCAACGCTTGATAGGCCAACAGAAGGTGGCGCTAATGGTGACTCAACACCGGGCGCGGGTAATGGCGGACAATCGATCGCATCCGGCGATAATGGTAATGTATTGCCTTCAACCAATCAGCCTTCAAACACATCTGAGGCAACCCCAACGCTTGAGAAGCCTACAGATGGTGGCTCGAATAATCCCGACACTTCCCCTCCCACAAGTCCCAGTATTTACACTCCTCCAAATGTGCCTGAGCCGACCAACGAGCTTAACACGCCATCAAATGGTGGCTCAAATGATTCCTCAATAGCTCAAGGTACTCAGCCCTCGACATTAGGAGAGCAAAATAATCCCAACAATTCCATTACTACTTCAACAGAGCAAGCAAGTCAGCCTTCAACATCGCCAACACAATCAAATCAAAATACCGCAACTTCAACAGGCACAACTCAAACCCCAACATCACCAACACAATCAAATCAAAATACCTCAACTTCAACAGGCACAACTCAAACCAGAACATCGCCAACACAATCAAATCAAAGCAGTACAACTTCAACAGGCACAACTCAAACCAGAACATCGCCAACACAATCAAATCAAAGCAGTACAACTTCAACTGGAACAAGTCAACAAAATCAGCCCACGCAATCAACAGGACAAACTAATCAAAACAGTACTGCTTCTAATTCAACAAGTCAGCCAAATCGACCATCAACATCGCCAGGAAGAACTAATCAAACCGATCCTAAAATCGCACAAAAAATGCAAGAGTGCGAACAACAAGTCGATTCTCTCAAAGGGATGAATCTGGGTAATCGTACTCAGGTAACCTATGAAAAACTAATTCGGTGTTACGAGCAGAATTTAGCGATCGCTAAAGAACACAATAATCGACAGTGGGAACAGTATGCGGTGAATAATTTGGCGGTAAGTTACTTTGTCATAGGAGATTACGCTAACTCCATTAAATACCATAAAGAGCATTTAGAATTAGCGCGTAAAATGGAAAATCGCCTGGGAGAAGCTTTAGCTTTAGGAGGTTTAGGAGCGGCTTATGGAGCAATTGGAAATTATAAGAAAGCGATTAAATATTATAATGAAAGTTTAGCAATTACGGAAGCAATACCCGCGCTAGAGTGGGAGGGGCCAACAAAGAGAAATCTCGGTAATGCTTACCTTGCCCAAGGAAACTATGACAAAGCGATCGAATATCAGGAGCAGAGTTTAGCCCTGGTGCGACAAAATAAAGACCGCTACGGGGAGGCACAGGCGCTAGGAAATTTGGGCAATGTCTACACTGCTTTGGGTAACTTTCCACGTGCGATCGAATACCACCAGCAGAGTTTGGTTATCGCCAGGGAAATAGGCGATCGCCTACAAGAAGCACAAGCGTTGTTGAATGTGGGCAGTACCTACTCTGCTGCGGGTGAATATGACAAAGCGCTTGAATACCATAAACAAAGTTTATCGATAGTTCAGGAACTCCGCGCCCGTTTAGGAGAAGGAATTGCTCTGACTAATTTGGGTGATGCTTTGTTTCACTTGCGTCAACTGATCGAATCTGAAAAAAACCTATTTGCTGGCGTTGAAGTTTGGGAATCTCTGCGAGCTGGATTAGGAATTAGTAATGATTCTGATGCTAACAAAGTATCAATTTTTGAAATCCAATCTACTACATATCGTAATCTTCAAGAAGTACTGAGCGACCAGAGTAAAATCAATGCAGCGTTGGAAGTGTCCGAACAGGGACGAGCCCGCGCCTACGCTGATTTATTAGCCATACGGCTAGGATATACTTCAGGCGATCGCACAACCATAGATCCACCCAACATTGAGAAAATCAAACAAATTGCTAAAGCTCAAAATGCCACACTTGTAGAATATGCTATTACTTATAGTGTTTTTGACGTTCAAGGAAAGCGACAAGCCAAGGAATCCGAACTCTTTATCTGGGTAATCAAACCAACAGGTGAAGTTGCCTTTCGTCGCATCGACCTAAAACCTCTATGGCAGCAACAAAATATCTCTTTAGCAGACTTAGTTTCGACTAGCCGCGAATCGATAGGTGTGGGGGGTCGCGGCTTATTTGTATCGGCAACAGTAGCAGATAAACCTGGTAACCAAGCGCAACAACTTAAACAACTTCATCAACTATTAATCCAGCCAATTGCTGACCTGCTACCAGAAAATCCAGAAGATCGCGTAATTTTCGTGCCACAAGAATCTCTATTTCTCGTTCCCTTTGCCGCTTTGCAAGATGCTTCTGGTAAATACTTGATCGAACAACATACCATCTCGATCGCTCCAGCAATTCAAGTACTAGATTTAACTCATAAGCAACGGCAACAAGTCTCAGAAAATGATGTACTTGTGGTTGGCAATCCTACCATGCCTAGCATTCCAGGCAAATCAGGAGAACCACCGCAACAGCTGCCGAGTTTACCGGGTGCAGAGCGGGAAGCTACGGCTATTGCTACTCTGTTAAATACCCAAGCCATCACTGGCGATCGGGCCACCAAAGCATCTATAGTGCAAAAGATGTCCAACGCCAGAATTATTCATCTGGCTACACACGGATTGCTCGATGATTTTAGACAATTGGGTATGCCCGGTGCGATCGCACTAGCGCCATCCGGTAAAGATGACGGACTGCTCACATCCAGCGAAATACTAAAATTGAAGCTAAACGCCGAATTAGTTGTCCTGAGTGCCTGTGACACAGGCAGAGGCAAAATTACCGGCGATGGCGTTATTGGTCTGTCACGCGCCTTAATTGCCGCAGGCGTTCCCAGCGTCATCGTCTCCCTGTGGTCTGTTCCAGATGCCCCCACCGCAGAATTAATGACCGAATTTTATCGCCAGCTGCAAAAGAATCCCGATAAAGTCCAAGCTTTGCGACAAGCGATGCTGGCAACAATCAAAAACCACCCCGATCCGAAGAATTGGGCAGCATTTACCCTCATTGGTTCCCCTGATTAAAATCATGTACGGTGGCATCGCTTGTCTAAAAAATTCCCACTCTTATCTGTGTTCATCTGTGTTCATCTGTCTTCATCTGTGGTAAAAATTTAACCACCGATGGCAACAAACAATTTGACGATATCACTCTTACACTAACGATGCGTAAGGACATGATATAAAGAGAATTTCCAACTAGGATTACTGACACAAAACAGCAGCGTGATGGCGGATGTGATCTTCCATAAAAGTCGCGATAAAGTAATAGCTGTGATCGTAACCTTCTTGCATCCTTAACATCAGCGGCACTCCAGCTTTGGCACAAGCTTGTTCAAACACTTCTGGTAGCAATTGTTGCTTCGCGAGAAAGACATCGGCAGTGCCTTGATCGATGAGAATGGGACGATCGCACTTAGTCGTGAGTACCAATTCGCTAGCATCGTAGGCACGCCAAGTTTCCATGTCAGTTCCCAAGTAGTGAGAGAAGGCTTTTTGTCCCCAAGGACAGCGCATGGGTGCGCTGATGGGGGCGAAGGCGGAAACGGACAGGTAGCGATCGCGATTTTTCAAAGCGCAAATCAGCGCCCCATGACCCCCCATCGAATGACCGAAAATGCCTTGTCGTTCCGGTATGGCTGGGAAATTTTGTGCGATCGCAGCTGGTAGTTCATCCACCACATAACTGTACATCCGATAGTGCGCTTTCCAAGGCCCGATCGTGGCATCAACGTAAAAACCCGCACCCGTACCCAAATCCCAATCATCATCCTCACCCGCAATCCCCGTATGGCGAGGGCTAGTATCCGGCGCTACCAGCATCAACCCGTATTCAGCCGCAAATCGCAGCGCCCCCGCCTTCACCATAAAGTTTTCTTCAGTGCAGGTTAAACCAGAGAGAAAGTAGAGAACAGGGACCGATCGTAATTTGGCTTGCGGTGGTTGGTACACAGCGAATTTCATTTCGCTATTGCAAGCTTGGGAGTGATGACTGTAAAAGCCAATTGTACCGCCAAAGCAAGCCGATTCGCTGATAAGGTTGAGAGATGCAGACATAAATTTTATTTTAGATTTTACAGGACTTCCGCACCCATTTTTGGCGTAGGGGCGGGTTTAGCCGATAAATTAAGCATTTCACAGATATCCCTAGTACAAAACCCGCCCCGACAATGCTTGATTTTTCGTGATTTTGTGTAAGACCTGTTTTAGAAACAATAGCTAAAACGTCAAAACCGTGCGAATGGACTTTCCTTCGTGCATCAACGCAAAAGCCTCATTAATCTGCGTAATCGGCATAACATGAGTCACTTGGTTATCAATATTAATCAAACCATTCATGTACCAGTCCACAATTTGAGGCACATCAGTGCGACCTCTTGCACCTCCAAAAGCAGTACCTTTCCAAACTCGTCCGGTTACTAATTGAAATGGACGAGTACTAATTTCTTGTCCCGCACCAGCCACACCAACAACAACACTTACACCCCAACCTTTGTGACAGCATTCCAAGGCTTGTCGCATCACATTAACATTGCCAATACATTCAAAACTATAATCTGCACCACCGCCCGTTAACTCTACCAGATAAGATACCAAATCGCCATCAATTTCTTGAGTATTGACAAAGTGAGTCATGCCAAATTTCTCGGCTAAAGTTCGCTTAGCAGGATTTAGATCGACGCCCACAATCATGTTCGCCCCCACCATGCGTGCGCCTTGAATGACATTCAAACCCACCCCACCCAAACCAAAAACAACAACATTTGCTCCTGGCTCAACTTTGGCAGTATTAATAACTGCACCGATGCCTGTTGTAACGCCACAACCTATTAAACAAACTTTATCAAAAGGGGCATCTTCGCGAATTTTGGCTACCGCAATTTCTGGCAATACAGTATAGTTGGCAAAGGTGGATGTACCCATATAGTGATGGAGCGGTTGCCCATTTATTGAGAAGCGACTCGTACCATCTGGCATCACGCCACGCCCTTGAGTTGTGCGAATTGCTTGACAAAGATTAGTTTTTCTGCTGAGACAGTATTTGCAATTGCGGCATTCTGGGATGTAAAGGGGAATAATGCGATCGCCCGGTTTAACGCTTGTCACACCAGACCCCACTTCAACGACAACCCCTGCACCTTCATGACCTAAAATGGCGGGAAATAAGCCTTCCGGATCGGCCCCAGAGAGAGTGTAAGCATCGGTATGACAGACTCCGGTGGCTTTGATTTCGACGAGGACTTCTCCCTCTTTAGGCCCTTCTAATTGTACAGTTTCGATGCTTAACGGTTTACCAGCCTCAAAAGCAACAGCAGCTTTTACGTCCACAGCAATACTCCTAAAAGTTTGGGTTGTAAGATGATTTTATAGTCGAATAATATATAGCAATCCTAAATGAGATGTAAACAAATGCTAGGTTGGGTTAGACGCGGTAATTAACTTATAATGCTCACAGATAGGTCTTTTCCCGCGTCGTAACCCAACATTCACTATTAAATATGTGTTCACGACTCATTTAGGATTGCTATAGGTAATTCAGACTTAGGATGGTAAAAGTAAAAAGTTTAGCTCGCAAACCTTACTGGACAAGGCTTTTAGCCAAAACTTACTTTTTCAACTAAAAATATTTTAGCAGTCTGCGCGACAATTTCAATCGCTAGGGGAAGTCAAGATTTTTGATTAGATTTAGCCCACTGTTCCAGTAGCCAATACAATACATAACTAAAAGAAGCAGCAGAAAAAGAAATTAAAGCAATTATAGTATCTCGCGCCAAAAATTTATCTAACAAAGTAGCTTGGATAGTAACAACAGGAAAGCGAGCATCTAATCCTATTTGCAGTCGCTTTGTTTCCCCAGCGATGCGTACTTCTAAACCTTGGGGCGATTCTGGGTTAATTTGGATATTTCGCAGTAATTTAACGCCTGGTTCTTCAGTGATTAAAAATTGATTTTTTTCGATCTTGTGTTCTTGACCTGCCATGCGAATTTGCCCTGCGAGTATGGTAGAATTAAATAAATCATCTTTTACATCAACACCAGTTTTTTCAATCTGGTAAAATTGGACATTTTTTACGGCCAAATCTCCCCGGAACCATTGAGAGTATTCTCTTGTTGTAGGTTCGGGTAAGTCTATAAGTAAATCAGTGGTTTGTGGTAGATGCAATCCTATTTCTTGAATATCAGGTTTAAAAATAACTTCCAATTCGGAATCGGAATTATTAGAATTAGTTGGTAATTTCAGGTTGGGTAAACGGTAATCTTCTAGCTGTAATTTCAGAAATTGATCGCCAAGTTGCATCTGTAATAAATTGGCAGCAGTTTTTTCTGTTTCTGTTTGCAGCGATAGGGAAAGGTAATTAACTTTAACTTTGTGCTTCTTATCGTCGTAAGAGTTATAATTAAGTCCTTTAACAGTTGTATTTGGTTGTAGCCGCAATTCCATTTCAATTTGGCTAGTTTTTTGAGGATTCGCAGGAGAAATACTCAAGTTACTCTTTTCATTGGGTAATTCAATTGTCAGCTTGTTTAACTTATTTAGCTGGGGATAGGTTTTGCTAGCAAATTTCCCAGTTAATGTCAATGTTTGAGTGCCTCTAACTGAAATTTGATTGATACCACGAATTGAATTAAGAAACAGCTTATTTGAGTTATTGCCAACATAAGTAAAATTCATTTCTTGTACGATTAGTTGCCCCTCAAAGTTATGGGTGACAGGGAAGATAGCTAGGAGAAGAATAACTGTGAATAATAAGATTAGAAGGATACCAATTTTTTGGGGATTTAAAAATATATTTTTTATACTTTTTATCATAATAATAGCCAATAGTTTGTGATTGAAAAACATCCATTTTATACCTTCAATCAGTTTAAATCCTAACCATAAATAGGCAATGATGGCTAACCAAATACAAAAGCTGATGCCATATATTACCCAAAAACAATAAGTGTAAAATTTTATAATTGGGAATTTCATCATTTCAACCAATTAGGATTATGTTCAAAAGTAATTAGCGAATTTACTTGTTCTGGCGGTCTACCATATTGCTCTAATTGGGCAGCAAGGCGCAACTGATAGCGACCCGCAGGTTGATTGCGTCCATCCCAAGTGAAAATAATTTCTCCCCGCTGGGGATTATTGCGCGGACTGCGATAGACGACTTGATTGTTGCGGCTGATTTCAAAGGTGGAAATTTTGACCAATTGGGATGAATAAAGCACGATTTCATACTGACCGGAAGGTTGCCCCAAAATCACTGGTACATAGACAACCTGAGAACCTAAATTGATGGAAGCTAAGGCGCGTAAGCTGTTAGGTGAAATATTGGCTTCTTTTAAAATCCGCGTAGGCCAGTTGAAGGTAAAGTTATTTTGACTGCGGACAAGAGAGAAGTCATCTAATTGATAATTTCTGCCCAAAGAACGCACACTGATATTGGGGGAAGTGTCGCCAATGCGGGGAATTTGCAAACTGAGGTTGTCGCCGAATGTGGGAATGTTGCGGGTGACGAAGGAAATTAGACTGAAAGAACCGCCAACGTTGATATTAGCAATGCCTTCGCAGCGGTTGTTGTCGCGGCGGATATAACCGAGGGTTTGGGGGTTGCCGTTGGGACAAGCTTGGGCGGGAAGGCTGTGTAAATTTAAGATTAATAGACTTGTTAGTAGGAATTTGTAGTTCATAGCGTTTTTACTTTTCATATCATTTCAAGATTCCCCAATTACGCAATTTTTCCATCACAACATCGATACGATAAGCGAAACCAAAGCCACCTGTCGTTGGGGGTTGGTCGCGATTGGTGTCAGCAGCATCTAAAGCTTGGTTGCCATCAGTAATCTGAACCATGACCCCAACAACAACACGATTTTCTAGGTCAATTACCGGGCCACCAGAATTGCCTTGAGCGAGGTTAGCATCTATTTGTAGTGTGGTTTCATTGGGGTTAACGTTGCTAATTTCTCCGCGAACTTGACTCCAATAACGACCGTTATTGGGATGTCCAATTACGCGAACTAGGGTGGTGTTGCTGACTATGCCTGAATACATTTGCAATGGCTTGATATCATCGGGAATGCCTGTAACTTCTAAAACAGCTAAATCCAGGGAGTCATCGGGATTGGTAATCTTGGAAAGTTGTGCCTTGTAGCGGCGACGGAATTGGCCGTTAGGCGGTTCACTGTAAAATTCTATCTCAATATTTTCGCTGGGTTGTCTCGTACCTTCAGCATCACTGACGACGTGGCGATTGGTGATAATCCAAACTTTGTTTCCTTCACGTTTAACGACCCAACCAGCGCCAGTATTTCTACCGGCAGGAATATCGGCGCTAATCCACACAACAGACCGATAAATATCTACTAAGGGGTTTTTTTCTCGACTAGGCAACCATTGTCTGTCATCTACTATGATTGATTGGGGATTTCGCCGTAATGCTAGTAGGCGTTCTGCTTCTTTGAGATTGTTTTGGGCATATACGAAGTTGGGGTCTAAGGTGATTGATTGTTTAAATTCTGCAATTGCTTCTTCTATTTTCCCTTGTTGCTGGAGTACTAAGCCTAAATTATTGTGCGCTGAAGTATGAACGCTGGCTGGAGTTGTAGTTGTATCTTCTGGTAATCTCAATGCTTGGCGATAGGATGCGATCGCTTCATCGAGTTTCTTCTGGTCACTCAGCGCATTGCCCAGACCGATGTAAGCATTAGCATTGTTGGGGTCGAGTTGGATGGCGCGGCGATAGTTGATTAATGCTTCATCGAGTTTACCCTGCTGTCTCAGCGCAACGCCTAGACCATTATAAGCAGCACCTAAGTTGGGGTCGAGTTGGATGGCACGGCGATAGTTGATTAATGCTTCATCGAGTTTACCCTGCTGTATCAGCGCATTGCCTAGACCATTATAAGCAACAGCATAGTTGGGGTCGAGTTGAATGGCGCGGCGATAGGATGCAATCGCTTCTTCAATATTATTTTCGCGAGAAAGCGCAACACCCATATTGAAGTAAGCGTAAACAGAATTGGGGTCGAGTTGGATAGCGCGGCGATAGTTGGCTATTGCTTCTTCCGATTTTTTCTGGTCATCAAGCACATTGCCCAGACTGACGTAAGTAATCGCAGAGTTAGGGTCGAGTTGGATGGCGCGGTGATAGTTGGCTATTGCTTCATCCAATTTCTTCTGGGAATACAACACAATGCCCAGATCGTGGTAAGCAGCAGCATAATTGGGGTCGAGTTGGATGGCGCGGCGATAGTTCTCTACTGCTTCTTCGAGTTTCTTCTGGTTGTACAGCGCATTGCCCAGCTTGTAGTAAGTAACAGCATTATTTGGATAGAGTTGAATAGCTTGGCGATAAATACTTTCCGCCTGAGAATAGTTCCTAGACTCTATCGCTACCTTACCTTGCTGAAACAACTCATCAATCGTCTGTCCAACAGCCAACAGAGGTATCGTTACCAGAGATAAACTCAACAGGAGAGGAAATAACCAACGTTTCCGCACGATTACCTGCCATTCCAGACTTTAGGTAGAAGCAATTACTCTTAGTTTACCAAAAAAAAACTACCTCAGCAATAAGTCGGCTGGGCGGCGATGGTAGAGTATCTATCTGCAAATTTGGCGTTTGTAGCCATATCCACTTGGCAATCGATCCAATTATGTCATAATTTCAGATATCAGAAACCCGGTTTCTTAGAGAAACCGGGCTTCTCCTAAACTAACGCCTCTACTAAAGTTAAGCAATTGAGGTTTTACAATGATTTTCATCAACCCGAAAACAGATTTTGCCTTCAAGAAAATTTTTGGTTCCGAACAAAGCAAAGATATCCTGATCAGTTTCTTAAACGCCATTCTTTATGATGGCAATCCCACTATCGAAGATTTAGAAATCCTCAATCCTTATTTAGCACCTAAGATCAGAGGAATCAAAGATACTTACCTGGATGTCAAAGCTAAAATCACTGGTGATAAAACCGTGATTATCGAGATGCAAGTTTTAAATATTGAAGGTTTTGAGAAGCGAATTTTATATAATGCTGCGAAAGCATATTCGATTCAATTGGATTCAGGGGAAGATTATACCCTGTTGAATCCAGTGATTGCCTTAACAATAACAGATTTTGAAATGTTTCCCAATTTGGATAAAGTAATTTCGCGCTTTGTCCTGAAAGAACAAGATTACCTAGTTGATTATCTGATTTATGATATTGAATTAGTGTTTGTGGAATTACCCAAATTTAACAAAGAACTAGATGATTTAGAGACACTTACGGATAAGTGGATCTATTTTCTCAAAAGTGCTAGAAGTTTGCAAACAGTACCGGAAACGATGGGGGAAGTGCCGGAAATTCATAAGGCTTTTGAAATTGCCAATCAAGCTAACTTGAATCGTGAAGAATTGGAAGATTTACAAAAGCGGGAAATCTTTATTCAAGATCAGCGTAATGCAGTAAAAAAGGCCGTGAAACAAAATGCTGCTGAAATCGCCAAGCGACTTTTTGATATAGGATTAAACGAAGAAACTATTAGTCAAACAACTGGACTTAGCTTGGAAGAAGTGCAAAGTTTGAAGCCGGGTAACTAATATAGCTAGGGACTAGGGACTAGGGGCTAGGGGCTAGGGGCTAGGGGAAGAAGGGTTTAGAATCCGCCAACGTTTCAGGAATTCAGAACAGAATGTCTTAACCGCCTTGGCGGTTGCTATATCAAAATTTAGAAACCCGGTTTCTTTAAGAAACCGGGTTTCTTTTAAACCATCGCCGCTACCGCTACTTTCAACAATCCTTCAAACAACTTTAGCCCATCTGTACTGCCCAACATTGCATCGGACGCCCTCTCAGGATGCGGCATCATCCCTAGCACATTTCCTTTAATATTGCAAATACCTGCAATATTATTTAACGAACCGTTGGGATTTTCGCCTTGGTAGCGGAACAGCACTCGATCGCTATCTTCCAACTCTGCCAAAGTATCGGCATCGGCGTAGTAATTACCCTCGCCGTGGGCGATCGGCAAAGTAATCACTTCCCCTTTTTGATATGATTGCGTCCAAGGCAGATCAGTCCGTTCTACGCGCAGGGGAATGCGATCGCAAACAAAATGCAAATCCCGATTCCGCACCAACGCCCCAGGTAACAAACCCGCCTCCGTTAGCACCTGAAAACCATTGCAAATCCCCAAAACCAACTTACCTTTGTTTGCGTGTTCCACAGTAGCTTTCATTACCGGAGAGAAACGTGCGATCGCACCGCAGCGCAAATAATCCCCGTAGCTGAAACCACCCGGAATCACCACCACATCAAGATCCGAAATATCCGTTTCCTCATGCCAAACCATGCGCGTTGGCTGTTTCAAGATATCGCGGGTCACATAAGCGACATCGCGATCGCAATTTGAACCCGGAAAAACCAGCACCCCAAACTTCATACCTTCGCCTCCGCCGGTGCAGACACCTCAGCCAACTCAAAGCGATAATTTTCAATCACCACATTCGCCAACAACTGGTCGCAAATCACATCCAGTTGCTTTTTCGCCGCATCAAGAGACTCAGCAGTCAGCGTCAGTTCGACATACTTCCCTATTCTCACTTGTTCCACATTTTCATAACCCATGTGCTTCAGTCCAGACTGCACAGCCGTACCAGCCGGGTCTAAAACTGAAGGCCGCAGAGTAACATAGATTCGAGCCTGATATTTCAACACAACTATTTTCCCAATAAACGATACTTTAGAGGTTGCAGCTTCCTTATTTTAATGTCGTACCGGGCTATGGTTGTGTAACCAACTGAGTTAGCTTAGAGAAAGGCACGGGTTCTCATCGTAACCAAATTTCAGGGTCAACAACCCACCACTATAATCGGTACTCCGATTATAGTGGTGGCTTGAAAGAGTCGAGTTGACCAGACTCAGGTAGCAATACCTACGTTAGTGGAAAGAGTTCAAGTTCCTACCTACGGATGCGACGCCAGTCTGTAGCTCTAGAACCAGGTGGTTAAACAGGTCTAAAGGGTTAAGCCAGTGCTGCTTGGAAAGTACCGACCACTAACATTGTCAAGGCGAACATTACCCCAGTAATGGGAGGGGGAGCAATCCCCAAGAAATTAAACGCCCTACCGAGGCGGGTCAATCACAGAACAATATCGGTAGCCTCAATCCTGTAATGCCAGCGGGTATGCCAAGAAGTTTCACCACTTTTGAGGCGCAACGGTTTCCTCATCGACCTTATGAATAGTTATGCAACTTTTACCGTGCCCTCCTTTGACTCTCACCGCCAAACTGAGTACAGTTTGGCCGGGAGTCTCCAAGGAGGAAGAAAGATGAAAGCACAACAACACACTCGCAGTCAAAGACGCATTTTGAACTTGCTCAAGAACCTGAACCAAGGGATTTCAGCTCAGGAAATCTATGTTGAACTGCGTAGCCAAAACCAAGGTCTGGGTTTAGCGACAGTCTATCGTGCTTTAGAAGCCTTAAAACGAGAAGGCGCGGTACAGGTAAGAATGTTACCCAATGGCGAGTCTCTTTATAGCTCAGTACATGAAGACAAACATCACATGACTTGTCTAGAGTGCGGTAAATCGATTTCCCTTGATGAATGTCCCGTCCACGAACTAGAAACCCAGCTGCACCGATCGCACCAGTTCACAATTTTCTATCACACACTGGAATTTTTTGGCCTCTGCAACCAATGTCAGGCGGTTCATCAAGATTAGGGAAAGTCAAAAGTCAAAAGAAAGAATTTTTGACTTTTGGCTTTTAACTTTCCCTACTTGTACTCTTTATTACCAACCTCTCCCACGATCGATCGCATCCCCTCCAAAGTTGCTGGGATACTGCGCGGGTCCATAAACATCACCTTGCTGCTGTCGCTGCTACCAATCTTTTGACCCATTTCCAGATAATTCTGCGCTAATAAAAACTGTAGCGCTTCGTGAGCGTGGGGATCTGTGGCGAGAGTTTTGGCAACAATTTGCAGCGCCTCAGCGGTAGCTTGCGCCTTCAGAACTTGTTGCTGGCGTTCCGCTTGCGCTTTCAGAACGATCGTCTTTTGTTGACCCTCCGCCTCCAGAATTGCCGCTTTCTGACGGGATTCTGCTTCCAGCACTTGCGCTTCTGCCTTACCTCTGGCAGAATTAACAGCCGATTCCCGTTCCCCTTCAGAAGTAAGAATAGCCGCCCGCTTTTTACGTTCGGCTGACATTTGCAATTCCATCGCATCCTGCACCGCCTTGGCGGGAATAATATCCCGCAGTTCCACCCGCGTTACCTTCACACCCCAAGGATCGGTAGCGATATCCAAATCTTGCAACAAAAGTTCGCTGATTTGAGAACGAGCGGTAAAAGTTTCATCTAACTCAAGTTTGCCGATTTCAGAGCGAATCTGAGTCAGCACCAAGTTTACCATCGCCGACTGGAGATTTTGGACTTTGTAATAAGCTTTTGCCATATCCATGATGCGCCAGTAAACCACCGCATCAACCGTGATAGATACGTTGTCGCGGGTGATACTGGGTTGAGGGGGAATGTCTAAAACTTTTTCGCGAATGGTTTCTTGATAGGCGATGCGATCGATAAACGGAGTAACGAAATTAAGACCGGGCTCCAGTTTCCTACCGTTATATTTGCCCAAACTTTCCACCAAAGCTTCATTGCCTTGATTGATAATTTTAACCGATCCGGCAATAGCAGAACCACCAAGGGCTAAAAAAACTAACAGAAATAATTGTTCCATATTGAAACTCGCAATTTTTCTCTTATTGGGGGTTAAATTTAACTAATCTGAAAGGTTTTCTGGCATCACAATCAGCGTGATACCTTGTCGTCCCACCACGTAAACTTTCTGGTTCTGGGCTAAAGCGAGTTTTTCATCCTCACAACGCGCCCGCCAAGAATTCCCTTCGTACAGTACCCGTCCCGTCTCTCCCGGCAGAATCTCGGTAATCGTCTGCGCCTCGGTGGCATCCTGAATAGAGAATACCTTACGCTTGGGCAGCAAGCGACGGGATAAGAAAATCAAAGCTGTGGAAAGTAAGAGCCAAAGAAACACCTGCCATTGAGGACTTCGCACTACAGTAGAAAGCAAACCTACCATCAGAGCGCTCAGTCCCATCGTGAATGCCGTAAAAGCCGTCGGTAAAACTAGCTCCACCGAGCAAAGCACCGCCCCTACCACCAACCAGAACACGGTGGGGCTAATTCCCAAGAGGGTTGGTGCGGTAGAAACTTTACCAGCCGCCCCTGCCAAAAACCAGATTATCCTAAGACTTAATAACATAATGGATGTTCCGGTCACTAGATTGACACAAGATAAGATGAACTACCTCACCCTAGCCAGGTACGATGGAGAGGGTGTTCTATATTGCGTTCACTACAACACTTAATACCTGAATTTCCTTGGTTGTGAGTGCAATTTCTTCGATTCCCACTTCGATTTAAGATTTTTTTTATAAATTTTGCCGATTATGAGCAGTTCCGAACCGCCAATTAATCGCTACCTTTGGGCTGCTGACCCAGCATCAGCGCAGATCCCAGCGGGAGAGCTAGTTGAAGGCAGATATCAGGTTGTTGCACCCCAAATTTGGCTGGATACACAACCGGAACTGCCGCCTCATGTTCCCCACGAATTACCTGACCAGGTTATCCCTTACCTACGCCTATTCCCTTTGCGTCTCCATATACCCGAAGTCTACGGTTTGGCTCTGCTGGACGAGGAACCAGAAACAGCTGAGGTAATGCTTCTAGAAAATGTGCCGATAGACGAGGAAGGAAACCTTTATCCCTCCATTGTAGAGGCTTGGCATCAGGCTACGCCGGTGCGACAGGTATATTGGCTGTGGCAAATGCTCGAATTGTGGACACCTTTATCGGAACTGGGGGTAGCTTCGACGCTGCTGGTGCCAGAAAATGTCCGAGTTCAAGGTTGGCGGGTATGGCTGTTGGAATTGTATGCCGATGCAGCAGAGTTACAAGAAAATGTGTCTTTAAAGGATCTGGGAGAGTGCTGGATTGATTGGACTGGAGCAGCAACAGACCCTGTAGCCCAGCGACTGCAAGAGATTGGTGAGCAAATGCGTAGCGGCGAGGTGGAGTTGGAGGCTCTAGCCACTCAGCTCAACCGGCTATTGTTAGAACAAGCCGCTCAGCTTCCCTTACGTTTGCAAGTGTCAGGGGCAACCGATACTGGGCCGATGCGCCAAAGCAACGAAGATGCCTGCTATCCCACAAATCTAGATATCTACAATCGGGACGAGCCGCCCAACGACGCGCTGCTCCCCTACTTAACCATAGTTTGCGATGGGATTGGCGGTCATGAAGGAGGCGAGGTAGCCAGCGATATAGCACTGCAAACCCTAAAACTTCAGCTGCGGGCGCTGCTGATGGAAGTGACCGCACAAACGCAAATTGTGCCGCCGAAGTTAGTTATAGACCAACTGACGGCAATTATTCGGGTGGTCAATAACATGATTTCCAACCAGAATGACGCCCAAGGCAGGGAATTGCGCCAGCGAATGGGTACAACTCTGGTGATGGCTCTCCAGTTACCCCAAAAGATCCAGATAGCAAATGGGGAAGTGTTGGGGAATGCCCACGAACTTTACATTGCTAGTGTTGGAGATAGCCGCATCTACTGGATAACGGCTGATTACTGTCAGCAACTGACTGTGGATGATGATGTGGCTACCCGCGAAGTTCGGATGGGACGCAGCTTGCACCGGGAGGCGCTTAAGCGATCGGATGGCGGTGCGTTGACTCAGGCGCTGGGGACGCGAGATGCCGAACTCCTCCGTCCGACGATTCAGCGCTTTATTGTGGAAGAAGATGGTCTGCTGCTGTTGTGTTCGGACGGGCTTTGCGATCGCGGTTGGGTGGAGAAGTCCTGGAAGGATTACGCCAAGCCGGTTCTTAAGGGCAAGCTTTCTGTTGAAGCAGCTGTTAACTCTTGGATCGACCTGGCTAACGAAAAGAATGGTCACGATAATACGTCGGTCGTACTCAGCTGCTGTCTCCTCTCTTTAGAACCGCCAGTGCTGTTCGATCCCAAGAGCGTAGAACCAGAGACAGAAGTGCCTACCTCTCCTATGGAATGGGAACTTACAGATGCTTCCAGAGCGCTGCTTTATGATGAATCAACCGCGCCAGATCGGGAAGCAGCTGGCGTTGGCACTCAACAAGGCGATCGCAGCACAACTGTGCTGGGGGTGCTGGCATTGCTGCTCATTGTGGTTTTGGCTGGATACGGGCTTTGGCGGACGTTCGGCTCTCAAAGTTCCCAGTCGCCAGCACCGACACCGCAAGAATCTCCTAACGAATAGCTTTGGGCAGAGGGGCAGAGGGGCAGAGGGGCAGAGGGGCAGAGGAGCAGAGGAGCAGAGGAGCAGAGGGGCAGAGGGGCA
>NZ_JAIQZM010000043.1 GCF_023333595.1 Argonema galeatum A003/A1 | reverse complement strand
ACCGCTGGGAATACTGCCATCAGGCGATCGACCAATCAACTCTATGTTATTGGCATTAATATTTAAAATTCCCCCATTGCCAGTTCCAGATGTAGAAGCAGATACCTGAGATCCATCGCGGACAATCAATCGTCCGGTCACAATCTCCAAATTGCCAGCATTTCCAGCGCCTGTTGTCTCTGTAGATATAGCACTGGGCTGCACTATATTTTCTCCCTGTTCCGCCAAATTTCCCACACCAATTAATTCCACAGTATCGCTTGCCCGAACGGTCACATTTCCTGCCAATTCAGCGCCCTGGGTATTTGCCCTAATTTGGGAACCATCGGTAAGGCTAATTCGCCTACCTCGCACTTGGATGTTACCGCCTCCCAAACCGCTGGCATCGACTATTGCCTGCTGGGAAAGTTGAATATCTCCATATTCTGTCGAAATTCCTTCGTTATCGGTTATTTGTGCTGGGCTATTAATCAATGGCCAATTGCCGCTAACCAATGACACCAGTTCAATTCGTCCTCTCTGTGCAGTTAAATTGCCGCCTGTTAAGGTTATATCGCTACCTACCAGCGTCAAAGTTCTTTCAGGCGGCACCTGTATTTCCGACCCCTGTACGGTAATTTTTCCCGTGTTACCGCTCAATTGCAAACCAATGGGTACGCTTACTGTTAGTAAAGGTGTGGTTTGTACAGGTTTGGCACTAAACTGGGTTCCATCGGCAAAGTTGAGGCTATTCGCCGTGCTTGCTAGAAACGAACCGCCAATGTTCAGTTTTGCATTCAACCCAAAAATAATCCCATTTGGATTAAGTAAAAATAAGTTGGCTGTGCCATTGGCTTTAATCAATCCATCAATATTAGAAATAGATCCACCCGTGACGCGGCTGATAATGTTCTGGATATCAAGAGCGTTATTGAAGAAAGCAGTATTGTCGGTAGGTATGGAAAACTCCCCAAAGCTGTGAAATAGATTGGTTCCGGCTTGGGTTCCGCCGGTGATGGTGGTGGTATTGCCAGATGGGGTGGCGATCGAATTAACTGGTAGTGTGCTATCTGGGACTATTTGTGCTGAAGTTAGTTTGCAGGTGAGCAGAAAAAACAGTGTACTCACTTGAGCTAACCAGAATTTCAGATGATGTAATTTCATAAGAAGGGACTAGGGGTTAGGGGCTAGGGACTAGAGCGCCAGTCCAGTAGAATGAATTGACAAAAAGAACGAAATATGTATTGTGTAGGGCGTTCGCGTTGGCGTAGCCTGCGACGAGAGCGCATAGCGTGCCGGAGGCATTAGCATTCGGGCAACGGTAGAGTCGATCGGGTTCATTTCACAGAGAAAAATCACTCCGAATCTTCCACTGCACCTAAAGCCTTGAGAGACTCTTTCTGACCATCAGTTAAACCTTTAACTCCTGTGATGTTCGTGCCTTCGTAGGGTCTAGGCACTCTTAGGGTTTTCAAACATTTATCTGTATTGACGTTCCAAAACTTAATTGTACCATCTATGCTACCACTAATAATGGTTTGATTATCGGAACTGAAAGCAATTGATGTAACTTGATCGGTATGTTCTTGTAAAGTATTCAGACATTCTCCAGTAGTGCCATCCCAGAGTTTCAAGGTCCGATCGTGACTACCACTGACTATAAATTTACCGTTGGAACTGAATTTGACAGGCCAAACTAAACTTTCATGTCCCCGAAGCGTTTTAAGACATTTTCCAGTGCTGACATCCCAGAGCTTTAAGGTAGTATCTTCACTGCCACTAACTAACAACTTCCCGTCAGGACTAAAAGCAACCGATCTAACATTATTAGTGTGTTCCTGTAAAGTCTGGAGGCATTGTCCAGTTGTAACATCCCAAATTTTGATGGTTTGGTCATCACTGCCACTCGCAAGAATTTTCCCATTCGGGCTAAAGGCAACTGCAAAGATCCAATTGTGATGTCCTTCTAAAAGTCTATAATTACCAGTCTGAATGTCCCAAATCTTTACGGTTGTATCCTGACCTCCACTCGCTAAAAATCGACGATCGGGGCTGAAGGCAACTGTCCAAATTCCGCCTTGATATTTTTCGGTTGGATATTGCAAACATTTCAAAAATTGACCTTGGCTAACATCCCAGAGTCTGATGGTTTCGTCATCTCCACTACTAGCAACTGTTTGACCGTCAGGACTAAATGCAACTGACCAAATCCAAGCAGTATGTCCCCTCAAAGTTTTAAGGCATTCTCCAGTTTGAGTATCCCACAGTCTTACAGTATGATCTAAATGACTACTAGCGATTTTTTGACCGTCGGGACTAAACGCAACTGACCAAACCCAATTAGTGTGTCCTTGGAGGGTTTTAATACATTTTCCAGTTTGAGCATCCCATAGTTTGACGATTTGGTCATTGTCTCCAGTCGCCACAGTTTTATTATCACAGCTAAAGGCAAGCGATCGCACGCCAGTTCGATGTCCTTTTCCAGTTCCCCTGCATTCTCCAGTTTCTACATCCCAAAATTTTACAGTTGGCTCAAAACAGCCACTCGCTAATGTTCTTCCATCTGGACTAAAAGCAAGCACCTTGATTTCCTTTTTATGCCCTCTTAAAATCTCGCGACATTCTCCAGTCTCAGCATCCCACAATCTTATCGTTTTGTCGCAACCGCAACTGGCAATTGTTCGATCGTGTTGGCTTAATGCCACTGACCAAATTGCATCTTCATGTCCTTCAAAGGTGTTAAAACATTTAAAGGTTTTGACATCCCACAGTTTGATTGTTTTGTCGTAACTGCCGCTCAAAAGGGTTTGACCGTCCGAACTAAAATTAACTGCCAAAACCCAACCTGTATGTCCCTCCAAAGTTTTAATACATTCACCAGTGTTAGCATCCCAAAGTTTGATAGTTTTGTCGTTGCTACCACTAGCTATAGTTTTATGATCGGGGCTAAACGCAACTGTCCAGACCCAATTCGTATGCCCTTCTAAATTGTGAAGACACTGACTTGTTTTTACATTCCACAGCTTGATCGTTCCATCAATACTGCTACTCACCAATTTCTCCCCATCGGGACTAAAAGCAACGGATACTGTCCACCATCCGTGCTTTTGAAACGTTGCAATGGGTTGTTCATCCTCAAGTCTCAATAAACGAATTTGACCGTTAGAGTCACCTACTGCTAAAACTTTTCCATCTGGACTGAATGCTAAAGCATGAATTCCTCCAAAAGATTGAGTAAAAATTGACTTATTTAGGTCAGAATAGGAAAAGTTTACATCCTGTAAGTCTATGCCTTGGAGATAAGCTTGCCAGATGGTAAGATAAGAAAAATCGTAACCTTTTAAGTTAGTTTTCAATTGACATAGTAGGTTCAGAATATTTCCCCCTGTGTATCCAGGTTGAAGCGGAGAATCTTCGCGAGCTTTTGAGAGAAGAGATTTTAAATGTTTTTCTAGATTTTGTTGAGATGTAAAACTATCAACAAGTCTTTCTTTAACTGGATCGAGAATAGTTCGGCTTTGGCTTTCTCTTACATAGTCTTTGCTAGTAGCTAGAATTAAAGCCTGGTTATTAAACAGTTCAAGTTGGCCTGTTTTTACTTCTTCACACGCTTTTTCAATTAGTCGATCGGTGATGTACTCAATTAGTACGGGCTGAAGCGTAAAACGGGTTTCGCTTTTTTCAAGCGGCAGTTTGTTTTGGAGCGATCGCAAATTTTCTGCCACCCTTTCTTTGGCGATCGCTGAAACAATATCATCCTTCAAACTTGCAATATAAACTGGCTCCCGATGAATCGCCAGCCAGTACATTATTTCTTTTTCATTATTTGACAATCGAGCAAAGTGCCAATCTAATAATTCCCGCAAATGGGCGAAAACAGGTTTTCCTTGGCTCAAAAATTCGGAAATATCGCCCGCAAATTCATTTTTGATATGATGGGCTACTAGCTCTAAAACTAAAGGGTTGCCTTCGTAAAATTCAATTAAGTTTTTCCATTGGTCATCCGAGCCAGAAAAATCATCAATTTCTGCAAAGATATCTCGTCCTTCAGAATAGTTTAAACCTTTTAATGGGAAGAAGCGAACAGGTTTGTTTTTTCCGACTAATCTCTCAATGTTGCCCATCTTTTCGCGGCTGGTTAACAGCAAACAGCTTTGATGGGGGACTTCTCCTATTTTTTCAAATAGTTGACCATACTCTTCATATCCTTGGCGGTATTTTCCGGCAGAATTACCAGCTTCTAGAATTGTCTCTGCATTATCCAAAATTAACAGACAACGATACTGTTTTAAATATTGGAGTAAGAGCGATATTTGCTTGTCTATTGTGACTGGTAAATCGCTGATTTGTTGGTTTGATAGAAACTGAATTAACTCAGAGAGAATTTCCGTGACGGGTGGTGCGTTGAGAAGCTTGCGCCAAATGATGTAATCAAATTCATCTTGGATTTCTCGCGCCAACTTAAGCGACAGATCGGTTTTCCCAATCCCACCTTTCCCTAATTTGATCGACACTGCGGTTTTGCCAATCCCGCCGATGCCTAAAATCGCTATCAGTCGGCAGCGATCTTCAAGAATCCATTGCTTGAGTGTGGCTAATTCTGCATCTCGTCCAAAGAAAGCAGGGACATCCGGCGCATCTCCCCAATCTTGGTTAAGATTTATTAATGGCAGCTTTCTGTATTCTGCCAGCCAGTCAACGATATTTCTCCAGTTTTCTAACGAGTTTGGCTTTCGTTCTGTCAGAGTTTCAATATATCGATACAAAGTTTTACATAGATCTGCTTCAACCCCCCGGCGGGTCTTGTGCAGCTTTTTAGCTATTTCCGCTGGACTGTAGCCGCAAAGTAACCCTTGTAGGTGCAGCTTTTCAGTCTCCGTTAATTTCAGCACTACATAACTTATGGATTTCAAGAAGGACGCCCTGCTGTTCCAGAAGGTTTTACTCCGCCGACACCACCACCTCCTCCGCAACCAGACCCGAATGTAGATTTTATCACTGGTGTTGTAAACCTTAGCAATTCTTTCCGCGCACAAAATGGTTTGCCCCCATTGACAATGAATCCTCAGTTGAATGCTTCTGCACAAGCACATACCACAGACATGGCGCTCAATGACTATACAAGTCATACGGGATTAAACGGTTCTAATATTGGCGATCGCGCTCTAGCAGCAGGTTATCGATCCCCTTTTGTGGGAGAAAACATTGCATGGGGTTTTCCCACACCAGAGGCAGCAGTAAATTGGTGGATGAACAGTCCAGGACATCGCGCTAACATTCTCAATCCCGATTATCGGGACATAGGTGTTGGTTACTATTTCCTGGCTAACGACACTGGCAACGTTAACTACAACTACTACTGGACTCAGAATTTTGGCAGTGCCTTTTAATCAGAACAGGAGTAACTTATGGGCTTTCTACTTGGTACAGATATTAGCGAACGACTTGAAGGTCAAAATCCAGCAGATAACGATACAATATTTGGCTCTGGCGGTGACGACACGATCGTTGGAGGCTTCGGCAATGACCTGATTAATGGCAACCAGGGAAACGACCTAATCTTTGGAGAGGCTAGTAATTTTGGTGGTGACGCAAGAGGGAATGACACCGTGCGCGGAGGGAGAGGCAACGATACTGTTTACGGAGGTGGAGGCGACAGCTTTATTTACGGAGATAAAGGCGATGACAATCTCTTTGGTCAGTTCGGAAATGATGTTTTATTTGGTGGATCGGAAAATGACATTTTAGAAGGCAATAGAGGCAATGATTCTCTTGATGGAGGAGAGGGAAATGACACTCTTTATGGTTTCAGATTTGACGATCTTCCCGCGCTCAAGATCCGCCTCCCGCTGGCTTTGTTTACGTTTTTTAGCATTTTCTCCCGCTATCCCGACAGAAGTAGATTTGGCAATTTTAGATACATAGTACAAACGAACGCATTGAAAGGGCTGGTCGAGCTACTGATTGCCCCAGATACCCGGTTTCTCTAAGAAACCGGGTATCTAACGCCCATTCTTATCTGCTAAACACCTGATTCTATGAGGTAATTTATGCGTCGGCTTCAGTTTCTACTTTGCATGATTGTTAGTTTTCTTGCGCCTGCTATTGAAACAACTATCCCTAACATTCCTTCCGAACTCCAAGCACAAACCCCTGGAGGGACAGGAAGATTTTGTAACGTGCAAAACCCAAGCGGAGGATGGTGGCTTTGGATTACTGGAGATATGATAAGCGACCCCTGTCAAACCTTGCTCAGTCAACATTGTACGGGTCCAGAATGCCAAGTCGTTAGCAGCGGCACATATTTGTTGAATGGTCAAAATCAAGCATCGGTTAACTGTCAGGGATACAGCAACACTTTTGTAGGAATTGGAGTACAGCCGCTGGGTAAAGCTTTTGACAGTGTAGTTCCATTCCGACCGTTTTGTACCTTCCAAGTGAGAAGTTTTCTGTCTTCTAATTCTTCTCCTATTGCACAAGTAAGAAAACCATGAAACTATGGTTAATGTTAGCTATAGTTTTTCCAATCTTTGTCTCGATTAAAAACCAAAATTACGATTTAAAAAATGCTGATAACGAGTTAAGAAATTCTACTCTCTACTACTAATCAGCCACCAAGCTCTAATCCATCGGAAATGCTTTGGTAAATAGGAGCGATCGCTCTTTTTTCTGTGTTGTGGAGAGAAAGGGCGATCGCGTAGCGTGCCGTAGGCATATCGCCAGTGAACTCAGAAACCGGGTTTCTTGGAGAAACCCGGTTTCTTTGGCGGAAGCGATCGCAAACATAGAATTACAGCCAATATACAGAATGCGATCGGGATATGAGGTTTTTTAACAAAAATCTCTACTTCAACTATCAGGCGTACAGAAGTTCCTCGAGTGATGATAGATTCCTTTTCGCATCGCGGACTGTCTGCAATCGATCGCTCGTCCAGTACGATAACATCTGGTTCGTACCCAGAGTCGTCGCGGACAGATTTAATGACGCATTCTTTGGGAATGAAATAAGGCAATTTTAGACGTTCAATTTCAATCCCCGCTTTCAGTGCTGTAAAACCAGCTACTCGCGAATGTTTTCCTGTAGGTTTAGGCATCTCTACAATTTCTCCGCTGCGTAGTTCGTAGTGACATCCCGACGCCTGTGGATACCAAGCGATAAATTCGTCAAACGTAACTGTTGTAACTATTGTGGGTATTGCTTGAATCATAACGCCCTTTTCTATTTTTGTTAGATCGGGTTTGATATCTATAATATATTCGTTAATTGCTAGAGTAGTGGCGAACATTTTATGAAATATAATTTTGGTAAAGAACGGGTTGGTGTAGCGATCGGTTTTGCGTGATAGAGAAAGTGCGATTGTCAGGTTCTTCCCTTGTCAAATATGCTGTTGTAGGGGCACGGCATAATTACAATCTTGGTATGACCGACATATTGATGATGCCGTGCCCCTACAACAAAATGTTCAACATGAACATTAGCATAATAATTCCGAAAGACCCGATTGTCACTAGGGCGTGTTTTAAAACTTCTCCATCAGATTGAGATCCCCCTAAATCCCCCTTCAAAAGGGGGACTTTTAGGCTCTTTCTCCCCCCTTTTTAAGGGGGAGTAGGGGGCAAGCTAGGGGGGGATCTCTGAGGAAAGAAAACACGCCTCTAGCTCCGGCAGGAAGCTGGCGTTAGCGGGGATGCGTGCGGTGTGATTGTGGGGGAAGAGGCTGTAAGGATGACCTCTTCATTAGAGCCAATTATCCATCCTTGTGCTTCCACAAATTGGGGGGTGGGAATGGGCGATCGGCGATCGATCGATCCTCCTCTCCCAATACTGTTCGGATAAGGCAAACCTAACCCCCCCAACCCCCCTTCCCTACTAGGGAAGGGGGGGGTAATATTACTCCCCTCTCCGTTGCGGGTCGGGGCAGGGGGTGGGGTTTCCAGTCTTGGTCTTAAATCAAACCACGTGGCTTTATAGCTATATTCCCCGGATTTGAACCAATTTCCAAGCCAATAGGTACGCTTACTGTTAGCAAAGGCGTCGTTTGCGGATTTTTGGCACTAAACTGAGTGCGATCGGCAAAGTTAAGGCTATTTGCCGTAGAAGCCAGAAACGATCCGCCGATATTCAGTTGAGCTTTAAGCCCAAAAATAATCCCATTTGGATTAAGTAAAAATAAGTTGGCTGTGCCATTGGCTTTAATCAATCCATCAATATTAGAAATAGATCCACCCGTGACGCGGCTGATAATGTTCTGGATATCAAGAGCGTTATTGAAGAAAGCAGTATTGTCGGTAGGTATGGAAAACTCCCCAAAGCTGTGAAATAGATTGGTTCCGGCTTGGGTTCCGCCGGTGATGGTGGTGGTATTGCCAGATGGGGTGGCGATCGAATTAACTGGTAGTGTGCTATCTGGGACGATTTGTGCTGGAGTTGGTTTGCAGGTGAGCAGAAAAAACAGTGTAGTTGCGACGCGAAACCAGATTCTAAGATGACGTATTTTCAATAAGCCAATTCTGTTTTTCATGGGGAAAGCGCTCTCGGACGTGGTGTAAGTCTTGGATTACTTAAATGTTTGCTACAGATGTAGGGGCAATTCATGAATTGCCCCTACACCAGAGAATGTTATTATGTAGCGGTTCGTTTAAAAAAGGGGTAAGGTCAGCGGATTTGGTCTCACTGGTTAAGTATAGGCGCTTGAGCAAATTCACCTTGTCCAGCCGACTCCAATAATTCTTTCCACTCCGTAGCCAATTGCGAATCGTTAGGATTAGAACGGCGCAGATCGGCTAGGGTTGCGAGAGCTTCGTGCCAAATTTTATACTGGCGATACAGCTTAACGCGATCGCGCGGTGTTGTGTTTTGTAGTTCGTTTTCGATAGACGATTGTAGTTGTGTTCGCAAAATCCACCCATCTACATCAAGATCCCGATTTCGCTCTTCAGGATTGCAACGAATTACAAAAAACCAATGGTAGCTTTTTTTATCCTCTAGCTCTGGTGCATTAGCAGGAAGTTTAAAGCTGACAATACCAGGCCCGATCGGTAGTGTCAAATTTGTCCTATAAACATCTTTATCACTGTCATCCTTTAAAATAAATTCCCCCATTCGTGCAGAAGTTTGAGGAACATACACAAAGAAAGTCGGGCGTCCTTCCACTGTTAATGCCAAGTAAATGTATTTAGGGTCTTTTGGGATCAAAGCAGTTAAAGCCTGGTTAGGAAACTTTTTATCTTTGGGACATTTTTTTGGCTCACGGGTTGAGCCAGATTCCGTTCTGGTTGGGGCACCTATATCCGTTGGAGGTTCATATACGGATGTCTCGCCTACTCCCCAACTATTTTGGGTTGATGGAGTGACTTGAGACTGCGCCAGCGTTGGCGGGGGAGTAAAACTAAGTAACTCCAGAGTTAGGGTGAGTGTTAAAGTCGCAAAATGCAAGGAAGACTGCTGCCAAACCATAATATTTAACCTAATTCCACCTATACAGTTTGACTTTCATGCTAGTAAGCTGTTCCGCATCTAAATTGTATTTTTTGGGCGGGCGGGACGCCTTGCCCCTGCCCCACAATAATTTCATCAAATTTGACTTAAAAATTTAAATGGGCCTCAGCTTAATATCGTTTCCGGTTGAGGCGTTGACTTTCCCTTACTATTGTCTTACTTAAAAATCAAAAAAGCGGGCTGTCGATCGGACCCGCTTTCAAAGGTAGGATGGAAATAGCGGTAACTCAAGGGGACGTACCCATGCGATCGTGACGCACTGGGATATAATTGTTCTGACATAAATGCCAGCTCCTTGGCTATAGGTTAAATGTTAGGCTGTTTCCAGCCAGTCATAAATTTGCTCTAGTTGTTTGAGCGTCACCAGACCGTACTGCCAAAGAATCATTGGCAAAGGCCCTGGATCTTGCTCCCGATGCTTAAATACAATCGACATGGAAGCAGCAGAAATTGCTAATTCTTCTTCCAAAAAGCGAATTAATCGTGAATAAGTTGTCGGTGCCATTCGCACTTTCACCTCCTCTTTAAGACACCATTGTGTGATACGGAACTTCCGACTTTAATCAGTCGATAGACAGTCTTTATGCCCCCACCGCGCTGTTCGCTATACCTCTTTTGTCGGATAACGGCAAGAGTAAAAAGCTATAGCTTTTGGGAATAACTTCTACAGTAGACTCGACGACCTACAAACCCAAATCGAACTGAGGATTGGGTGGAAATTAAACCCGAAGCACAGGAGCGCACGGATTTTTCCTACGGTCGCCGCTGCTTTTTTTGATACCGCTCTCCCAGGGTCGCTATCGGCTTATACCAAGGTCTTCTATTTACTTGTTGATTGTCTTCTACTTCAGCGCTGTAACTACCCTCACCTATAACAGGGAAGAATTAATACTTTCACTTATGCCTCACACCTAGACACATCGGCATCACAAGAAATATAGCTAAGTTTGGGAGAACACTCCAAGAGCTTTAATGCCAATAATGCTGAATGACAGAAGATAGTTTTTTATTCAACAAGTTATTCACCTTGACTGCTGCCAGTTCCTGAAGAAAGCACATCCTGTAGGATTTGCCAATTTCAGGGAAGAGCCCTTTGCTCTCTTTGCAGGTGTCAGGATAGACTAGCAAATTCTTACAGAAGTTTCTGACGATAGATATAAATGTTAACATTTTTGAGCGACTTTGATAAACTTCTTACTCCCTTCGGGGCAGAAGATTATCTATCATTCTTTTTCCCCTATGCCCCTCTGCGGCCTTGATAGATATTCTTGAGAGCGCCAAAGGAGTAATTTTATGGCTGCGATCGACTGGACTGGGAAAACTGAATTTCCACCTGCTGCCCGACTTTGACCCCCAGTTGGGCTGCGCGTCCACCTCGTAGCTCGATCACTTGGTCTACCTCTGTTTTGGGGCCGTAGGTGGGACACGGTGTGGCGGTACAGGGAGGCACGTTAGCTGCGATCGCTTTCACAACTCCCCCTCGCAAAAAAATCATATCAAGAGAAATCCTCACATTCTTCATCCAAAAACTGACAGGTTGGGGCGGCTGGAACTCAAACAGCATCCCCCGGTTATCCTGTAAAGATGCGCGGTACATCAACCCCAAAGCCTGCTGTTCGGGCGTGCGAGTCACTTCCAGTTCAATTACCTCACCTGCCATCTTAGCTGTGGCTGAAATAGGCAACATTTGACCCAAATCTGTTTGTGATTCCTTGCTGCTTACAGGTGTTGGCGTTACCTGTGCTTGAGGTGCGGGCAGTTCGGCAGAAGAAATGGCTGGAACCGAGGGCGAACAGCCCATGAGTAAAGCGCCCAACAGCAAACCAGCCAATTTTAGATTTTGGATTTTTCCCACTCTCCTACTCACTCTTCTAAGTTTCTCGTAAAACATATCCAACACCTCGAACCGTTTGAATCAAGCGTTTTTCGCCCTCGTCTTCTATTTTGAGACGCAGATAGCGAATATAAACTTCAATCACATTGGATTCTCCCATAAAATCATCGCCCCAGACATTTTCCATAATTTGTTCGCGAGTCAGCACTTCGCGGGGATGCTCCATAAAACACTTAAGCAGCTCGTATTCCTTCATTGTCAGGTCGATCGTCCGTCCGTTGCGTAAAGCTCTGCGAGTAGCCAAATCTAAAACCAAGTCGCCAAAGCGAAACTGCTCGGAACTCTCCTTTTCAGGTTGTAGGTAGAAACGCACTAACTTCAAAAACGTTTCCGTTCGGTAAGGCTTGAGGAAGTAATCATCCGCTCCTGCTTCCAGACAAGCCACCCGGTCATCGACTGTATCGCGAGCCATCATCAGCAGCACGGGGGCCCGATTGCCCGCACGCCTAAGATTTTGGCAGTACCCCAGACCCGATTCTCCTGCTAGCATTCGGTCTACGACAATCAAATCTGGCTCTAGTTCCTTGGCTCGAAGCAAACCAGTGGCGACATCGTAAGCCACCACTGGTTCATAGCCAGATTCTTTGAGATCTAGACTGATATTCTGAGCCAGGGCTTCGTCAGTTTCAATCACTAAGACGCAAGGACTGTGGTTGAGGGTAACGCTAGTCATAGAGACAACAGATATATAGCAAAAGTCAAAAGTCACTCATTCAAAAGTGAAATGCTTTATGTGAATTGATTCTAGCGTTTTAGTACGTCCTAACCGTCCTGGCGGTTGCTATAGAAGGTGTTGTTCGGAATGGATAATGGGTATTGGTTGCGCTTTAGGGCTATAAGAGCGCGGCATCGCAACCAATACCTACTGCGATCGAATCTAAAATTGCTACAATCTGACCGGACAAGAAGCATCCAAAACTTTGTTTAAATCCTTATCTGGTATTTTCGCCTGCTCAAGCTTCGGTAACCAAACCGATGCTGGTGTAATCCAAACTTCTTTGGTGCCATCAGGTAGGTCTTGCCCTGTCCATACTAGCCCAACCAGCCTGCCTTCACGGTTAAACACTGGCCCGCCGGATGAACCGGGGCCGACGAGATCGCCTTGTCCAGGAGGAAGAGTGGCGACGATCGACATGGCGGCGTAGCGGTTTTTTACAGGAACGCGAGGATCGGGGTCGATACGCAACATTGGCTTGTCATCTTGGACGGTTGCGATCGCTGTTACAGCGGGATAGCGACCGTAAGCATGACTTTTAATCGTCAGTTTTTCACCTTGCTTAACTGGTCGTACTTCCAGACAAGGGGGTGAGAGGTCGATCGCGTCGAGTTCCTTTGGATCGAGTTTAACAACTGCAAGTTCCAGATTGCGGTCTAGAAATAGCAATTGTTTCAGAGGGACAGTGGGAATTAAAGGTGAGGGAGTAGGTTGCGATGGACGAAATGACTGCCACTTAGTGAGATTGTATGGAATGCAGCCTTCTGTATTTGTAGGACTGATTCTGTATTGCAGCCCGTCGGTGCTGGGGGAATTCGGACTTGGTTTAATTAAACAGATAGAAGCATTAATTTGTGAATTTGAACTGCGATCGATCTGATAGGTCAGTAGCTGATCTTCAGATTTTACGTCAACTCCTTGTAAGAGCAAAAGTGCGGTATTCGTGGCTATGTGCCAATTTGTAAGAACAACTCCCCGACCAAGATATATACCTGAGCCAATGGGCTCAAATTCCCTCTGTCTCTGTGGTCTTAAAAGTATAATTCCAACAGGATCTGGATTTGTGGAGGGCGGTTGTGCTTGGCTTACGAACACAAAAAATATGCTGCAAACCGCACTTAATAGCAAAACCCAAAATTTTTTTCTCATGCCGGGACTTTCTTAAGATTTTAGATTCTAGATTCCAGATAAAATCTAAAATCTAAAATCTAAAATTGGGTTATGGTAGTTCAACGGAGGTGGGTTTGGCAATGTGGGGTAGACCCCAGCCTAATTTTTCGCGCAAAATGCGGAAAAATTCGGGTGGTTGTAAGCGGATGAAGCGGGCCCGGTGACGCGATCGCTCTACATGGACGCGATCGCTTGGCATAACATAGCACCCCGCATTTCCATCTACCACCATCACCAGCCGTTCGAGATTGACTGGAAAAATTGACACCGGATCGGTGTTAGCAAAAACCAAAGCGCGGGAAGCCATAGAATGAGGACAGATCGGCACTAACTGCAAGACCTGCACCCCCGGCGTAATCACCGGGCCCCCAGCACTCAGAGCATAAGCTGTCGAGCCGGTGGGAGTGGAGATAATCACTCCATCTGCGGCAATATCGATCGGTGCGTGTCTGCCTACCTGAATTTCAAAATGACACATACTGGTCAGCGGTTCCCGGTGAATTACCATTTCATTGAGGCAGAGTGCTTCCCACAAAACGGTATCTTCGCGAAATACCCGCACCGTCAGCATACTTCGCTCTTCAATTTCATACTCACCAGCCATAAGATCTTCTATGGCTTGCGGCAATTGGTTTACATAAGTTTCCGTGAGAAATCCCATGTGGCCTGTGTTCACAGTCAGCAGCGGAATGCCACTGGGTGCCACCAGGCGAAATGCGGCTAGAACCGTGCCATCTCCGCCTAACACCACCGCAAAGCTCATTTCTTCGTCGAAACCAGGAGGTGTTAAAAGCTCTATGGGCGTGTGGTAAACTGGGCTTTCGGGACGCGCATAGCCAAGTATGCCGCTACTACCAGTCGTCAAGCAGACATCCCAACCGGCAGCTGCGAGCTGGTTTTTTAACTCACCAGCAACGCGACAAGCTACAGGTTTAAGGTCGTTGTAGATAATCCCAGCTTTGGGCACGCAAAAAAGTCCAGGTTTATAATCGAAAGTTGATGTATGAGAAGGGAGCCGAAAATCGAATGGCTGGCGAAGTTTTGAGGAATGTTTCTTGTTGATGGTTCGTAGTTCTTCCGAACCCCTCATCAGATAAACCGCGAACCATGAGTAAGATTAGAGACATTATCTCAATCTTCGTGCCATTCGTCTAAAATCTTAAGGATTGTCTTTTTGATTTCTTTTTAGTTTTAGCCTGTTCATAATCTAATTCTTTGAGTTTCTTCAAAATTCGACTGAAGTAATCTTGTAAGTAGGCTTCTAGGGTAGTTGTTTCTTGGGGGTCTAGGCCGAATACAGTATAAACCTCTTCCATTGAAGCATTTAAGGGTTTATCAGAAGCTAAAACTTCTGCAAAGGCTAGCCGATCGGCTAAATTCCAGCCCCACTGAAAAAACCGCGCCATTTGGCGAACAGCACGCATTAAGCCCAGGGGTAGGCGCGTTACCTTTGCTTCTTGTCCCGACAAGCGCCCGCACAGGCTAATTATTTCATCGGCACTCCAGGCCCGTGTCCCCACGATTGGAAAAGTTCTATTTTCAGTTTCGGGAACGGAGAGGGCGCGGATCGCAAATTTGGCGATGTCTTGGGTATCCATGTAGGCAATCGGAGAGGTCTGGCTGGTGACCCATACTGACTGTTTTTCTAAGATGGGAACTGCGTACTGACCGATCAACCCTTGCATAAAGCCGCAGGGTCTCAGGATAGTGTAATTTAATCCAGACTCTGTCAAAAAGATTTCAGTACATTGCTTAATCTCCATCAAGGGTACGTGGGGATATTTCTCAGAGTCGAGAATGGAAAAGAAGATAAAACGCTCTATACCGGCGGATTTGGCGGCTTGGATCAGCGCTACCTTGCCTTGCCAGTCTACCCGTTTGATGCTGAGGGAATCTGTAGGTCGGGCGGTTGCAGCATCGATAACTGCTGTTACGCCTTCCAAGGTTGGGGGTAGGCTTTCGGGGTCGCTGAGGTCACCACGCACGAGAGATGCGCCCCATTCTTTTAAGAAAGCTGCTTTCTTGACGCTGCGGACTAAGCAGCGGACTTCGTATCCTTCATCTAGGGCGCGACGGACAACCTGTCTTCCTAATGTGCCTGTGGAACCGACAATTAATAAGCTCATCCAAAAATTTAGTAATGAATCTTAACGTTTCTCTAAGATGTTATCAGAATTAAGCAAATAGTAGGGAAGAGGGGCTAGGGGCTAGGGGAAGAGGGGAAGAGGGGACAAGGGGGAAGGGGGGACAAGGGGGAAGAGGGGGACAAGGGGGACAAGGGGGACAAGGGGGAAGAGGGATAGAGGCCCTCAAACTCCCCGTTGGTTAAAGCGACTATTCTTCAGACCCTTGGATTTTTAGGAGCAAAAAGCCCATAGCTAAACCCACAAGAACTAGGGTGAAGGACAAAACCGCTGCATTCAAAATCTCTCCGCTCATTAGTTAAACGCTCCTTTGCGATCGCGATCGAGTTATCTGGGACGACAATAGTTAAATAAATTACCACGCCTGTGCGGTCACACCCGCAAAGGTAGTATACAGGACTCACGCCCCCTTGCCCCCAAATCTGGGGGAGAAGAAGTCCTTTCAGTCTTGTCCCCCCCAGATTTGGGGGGTTAGGGGGCAAAGTGCTGAGTGCAAACACAACGCAATCGGGGAAGACGGACAAAATGAAGGCTGAAAGAAGTTTCTTTACAGAAGTGTCTGTAAAATTAAGGGATGGCGATCGGCGTCCCCGATTGGCTGTGACGCTGGGAGACCCGGCTGGGATCGGGCCAGAGGTGATTCTGAAGGCGCTGGCAGATCCAGATGTTATCCAAGATTGCGATATTACGGTGGTTGGTAGTCGATCGCTTCTGGCCAAAATTTATGCAGATTTGTCTGATTCTGTGCAATTTTTGGCAGATCCGGCGCAGTTATCTATCCTGGATGTCGAATTAGATGGTGATTTGAATCAGATTATTGCTGGAACTGGTAATGCTGCTAGTGGTGCGGCGAGTTTTGCTTATATGGAAAGGGCGATACGTTGCGCTTTAGCTGGTGAGTTCCAGGCTATTGTAACGGGGCCGATCGCTAAGTCGGCTTGGAAGGCTGCTGGCTATAATTATCCCGGTCAAACTGAACTTTTAGCAGAACGATCGGGTGTCGAGCGGTTTGGAATGTTGTTTGTCGCGCGATCGCCTCACACTGGCTGGATTCTTCGCACTTTACTTGCTACCACACATATTCCCCTACGTCAAGTGGCAGATGCGCTGACGCCGCAACTGATGAGTGCAAAACTTGATTTACTGATCGAATGTTTGCGCGAAGATTTTGGGATTGACAAACCCAGGATCGCCGTTGCTGGGTTAAATCCCCACAGCGGCGAACAGGGACAATTAGGACGTGAAGAACTAGATTGGTTAATTCCGTGGTTAGAGGAGGAACGCAACGCCCGACCATACGCAATTCTTGATGGCCTTGTGCCGCCCGATACTATGTGGGTAAAGCCCGGTCAAGCTTGGTACGGGAACAGCAAAACAGCGGTAGCAGATGGTTATCTGGCTTTGTACCACGATCAAGGCTTGATTCCGGTGAAATTGATGGCTTTCGATCGGGCCGTAAATACTACGATCGGTTTGCCATTTATCCGTACTTCCCCGGATCACGGAACAGCGTTTGATATTGCGGGTAAGGGAATTGCCGATGCGACAAGTATGAAAGCAGCATTGCAATTAGCAGTTGAATTGGCGAATCAAAAGGTAAATGAAAAACTTTAACAGACAGCAAGTATTTGCATTTTTTTGTGCCTCTTTACTTAATGCCTTAATTCCCCAGATAGTTTCTAACGCTTCTATATTTCCACCTGGATTTGATGTAGTTAAAACTTCCAGAGGAGTTACTCTTTACCAGAAAAATGCAGAATATGTACAAGTTATCGATTTGAGCAAAGGTGCATCTGTAAAATTGCTGTATGGGAATATTACTGAGTCTGGTAAAAGTCAAGGTGCTTATGGAGGAGACGATCCTCAATTGCAACGTCAAACTCTAAACCAAGCTTGGTTTAATTTCCATTTATCAAATCAGAATGCTTTTTGTATAACTAACGGTCAATTTTTCAGCGATGATACTAAACCTTCTACTAATTTAGCTTTTCCAGTTAAAGTCAATGGTAAAATCATCAGCGATGGTTATGCTGGAGAAAGTGAATATACAACAGAAAAGCTAAAGCTTGAAATATGGAATTATCGCGCCGATATTACAGCATTTAACGGTAAAATTTCTCTTTACTCATCTTCAGCACCAAATTTGATTGTGGGATTAAAGGAAGATGCTGATAAATTAATCAACAAAGAAGTTGGCAGAACATTTCTGGGTGTGAAAGATGGTGACGCCAACGGTGATTACGAAACTATTTTAATTTTTAATTCTAGAGCTTCTACTCAAGCACACGCGGCTTTTACGCTCAGAAGTTTTGGCGCAGATAAGGTAATAATGCTGGATGGTGGCGGTTCTACGCAATTGCTTTGTCAAGGAGAAAGTTACGTTACATCTAGAAGAACAGTACCACAAACGATTGGCGCGATCGCAAAGCCGTGATAAGATCGAAAAGTTGCTGAGTCCTCGAAACCAGCGGAACTTCGCTCTATACTGCTGGGCTAAGCATTTTTGTAGTTGGGGCGTTCGCACTAGCCTGCCGTTGGCATTAACATTGGGATAGAATAAGGTTTTGGGGAATAAGAATAAGCTGCTACGATGTAGAAAATGTACATATCTAAAATTCAAGTCCTTAACTACAAATCGTTTTTAGATTCTGGCCAACTAGAATTTAACCCCGGCATGAATATTATCGTTGGGCAGAATAATGCGGGGAAAACGGCGTTGTTAGAAGCGCTTACTTTAAATTTTTCCAACGTACCAAATCGGAGTATGAAAACATTGCCTCTCCCTTCTTCAAAACTAGAGGAAAAATCTAGAGTTGAAGTTACGTTAAATTTTACAAAGCACGAATTCATAAATTTTTTAGACGAACTCAACCCTAACTCTATTGGAATAACATCGCAAAAAAAAGACGCCTCAACAAAAAATCAATTGGTTAATTGTTTCCAAGAATGGCTAAAAAGTGCAGAATTTGGAGAATTTACCTTTAGTTTATCGGGCGAAGGACTAATAAAAGGAAGTATTCCAATCAAAGGGCTAATACCGCCTTTTAACTTACTTCATATAATAGAATCAAGGGAAGGATTTAACGAAAGCCAGATGGTTTACCTAAAGAAAGGTAATGACAATTGTTTAGTTATTGACATCGAAAAGATTAACCATTCCCCAGCAAAAACGGCATCCTTGAGCGCTATATTTTTAAATTTCTTAACAAAGCGCATATACCGATTAAATGCCGAGCGCTCTAATCTAGGAAGCTGTTCTTTTGGAGATAATAGCCAGCTTAAACCAGATGCTTCAAACTTAGCTGAAGTCCTCAATATATTGCAATTAAGAGGCACACAAAAAACTTTCAATCTTTATAACAGCTACGTATCAACTATTTTCCCAAACATCAAAGAAATAGCTCCAAAACCAAAGAAGTCTCGTGTTGAAATTAGGGTTTGGTCAAAAGAAGCTGCTGACAATGATCGAGAAGACTTATCGCTTCCACTTTCAGCGTGCGGAACTGGAATTGGTCAAGTCCTCGCTATCCTTTACGTCGTGATTACTTCCCCAGAACCGCGAACAATCATTATCGATGAACCCCAATCTTTTCTGCATCCAGGGGCTGCAAAGAAACTCATAGAAATTCTCAAGCAATTTCCCCAACACCAATATTTCATCGCTACTCATTCACCTCAAATAGTATCAGCAGCCAATCCTTCTACTATCATGCAGCTTCGTTACAAAGACAACGAAACAAAAGCGGAATCAATTAATTCTTTAAACACAGTTCAGATGCGTTCTCTTTTATCTGACGTAGGAGTTAGCTTATCGGATGTGTTTGGTGCCGATAATATTCTATGGGTGGAAGGAGCAACTGAGGAGTTATGCTTCCCAATGATTTTGGAGAAGGTAGCCAAACAACCTTTGAAAGGTACGAAGATTGTAGGTATAAAAAACACTGGAGACTTAGAAGGAAAGCACGCTGCAACCATATTTGAAATTTATCGCAGGCTCAGCGGAGGTAATACATTATTCCCTCCGGCAATTGGATTTTTGCTTGATAGCGAAACTAAGAACGACAAGCAGAAAGAGGATTTAAGGAGAGCAGCTAATAATTTAGAAAAGGATGTGGAGCAGCAGACACAAGTTCCAGCAAAGAAAGAAATTCCGGTGAAATTCCTAGCACGACGTATGTATGAAAACTACTTACTTCATCCAAAAGCAATAGCTTCTGTTTTAAACAATATCTTCAATGAATATAAAGACTTAGGAGGTAAAAATGTTACTGATGTAGATATTGAGGAATTTATTGAGCAAAAGACAACCAATGGAGATGACGGTCCAAAAGGCACTAATAAAGAAGCGCTCTCACGTACTGAATGGGTTGTAAACGTTCACGGTGCTAAAATTCTCAAAGCCTTATTTGAGCAATTCGCTGGCACGTTGGTTCGATTCGATAAAACAAAACATTCCCCTTTAATTACAGAATGGTTACTTGAAAACGAACCACAGCATCTCGTTGAGTTAGCAAAACTTTTGGAGGATATGTTAAATTATAATACCCAAGATAAATAAATTATTTTGAGAGTTTTTGAAGATGTCTATTTTGAAAAATGTTTTTACCGCCTTCGGCAGACGGGTAAAGAAAAAAGGGTAAAGGGCAAGAGTATTCTGAAATCTGAAATCTGAAATTTGCAATCAGTTTACCACCATTTGCGGATATTAAAAAACCATCCGGTTTGTTTGGAATAAGTGGGCAGGGGTAAACCTCCGCGCAAAATTGTCCAGGTTATGCGGTCTACTATACCGTTATTCTTTAACTTATGTTTTTGTTGAAAAGCAATTACTGCCTGTTTGGTATTGGCACAAAAAATGCCGTTTCTGGGAACGTTATAGCCTTGGATTTGTAACAATCCTTGCAATTCGCGCACATCGGCACCTGTATGTCCGCGTCTGAGGAGGCGAGTTCCTGGCTGAATGGTTGTTTTTAAGGTTGTCCATGTGTTTGAATCGACAACTCCATTAATTCTCAAACCTTGTTGTTTTTGGAATGCTTTAACGGCGGCTTCTGTTCGACTACCAAAGTCTCCATCTATTTTTAGGTCAAAGCCGTGGGCGCTTAATAGTTCTTGCAATTGTGCTACAGCAGATCCGAAATCCCACGGGTATAAATCTGGATCTGCTGGAGCAGGATTGGTAGAGGTATTCGCCAATTCCCGATCGCTATTCATTGTCCCGCCTTATACTAACAGGACTTACGTAAAAACAAAGGTTTGGCCCGCCTAGCCCCCCAAATCTGGGGGGAGAAGAGTCCTGTTCCCCCCAGATTTGGGGGGCTAGGGGGGCGATTGCGTAAGTCCTAACTAAGCTGCGTTCAATTGTATAGCGGTTTTCAGTTGCATGAAGTAAACCCCAGAAACCGGGTTTCTTTGTACCTCACTCACCTGAAAAGCGGATATACAAGTTCGGATCGATTAGTATGTTAACGCTGTTTGTTGTTTAAGAGTTGAGTAGTCGGTATATCCAATAGCGGTTCCGCCGTAAAAGGTTGAGCGATCGGGCTCGTTCAACGGTGCATTAAGGGCAAAACGCTCTGGTAAATCTGGATTAGCAATAAACAGCCTACCATAGGCGACTAAATCTGCATCACCAGCAGCCAAGACAGCATTTCCTTCTTCCCGATCGTAGCCACCTGCTGCCATCAGAGTACCATTAAAAATGGGACGGAAGTATCGCACTCCCAAATTAGAGGTATTATCTTCAACCGTTTCATTTCCAGCAATCCTGGGTTCGACAATATGGAGATAAGCAAGATCCAAGCGGTTGAGGGCGGAACCTACATAGCTGAATAACGCTTCGGGGTTTGAGTCGTGCATACTGTTGAATGTCCCGCTGGGGGAGAGGCGCACGCCAACGCGATCGCTACCCCAAACGCTCACAACTGCTTCGGTTACTTCTAATAAAAGACGAGCGCGATTTTCAATTGAACCGCCATATTTATCTGTGCGTTTGTTTGTACCATCTTGTAGAAATTGGTCGAGCAGATAACCATTGGCGCTGTGGATTTCTACGCCATCAAATCCAGCCGCAAGTGCGTTTTCCGCTCCTTTACGGTATTGTTCGACAATATCTGGAATTTCTGCTGTTTCCAATGCACGGGGCGTTACAAAAGGTTTTGGCCCCTGGAAGGTAATTGCTTCTCCTTCGGGTGCGATCGCACTTGGTGCGACTGGTAGTTCTCCCCCTGGTTGTAGCGATGGGTGGGAGATGCGCCCGACGTGCCAAAGTTGCAAGAAAATGAGCCCTTTGCGATCGCGGACTGCATCCGTTACGAGTCGCCATCCACCAACTTGTTCTGGTGAATAAATACCTGGCGTGTTTGGATATCCAGCACCTTGAGGCGAAACTTGAGTCGCTTCGGCAATAATCAACCCCGCTGAAGCTCTTTGTTCGTAATATGTAACATTCAAATATGTTGGCACATTTCCCGCAGCAGCACGCATCCGCGTTAACGGAGCCATTACAATTCGGTTGGGTAGTTCGTAACGACCGAGTTTAACAGGTGAAAGAAGATTTACATTGGTATTCATTGAGAGAATCTCCATTTTTAGTCATTAGTCACTAAAACTGCGGGCTTTAGAAACCCGGTTTCTCCAAGAAACCGGGTTTCTAAATATTCAGCTTATTTCCCTCCACCTACTTACCTTGTTGCCAAAGTGTTCTGTTTAAGCAAGTTGTTGAGTTTGTCAGCCAGCACTTCCTTTGGAATTACACCGACCATTTGCTCTACAACCAAACCATCGTTGAAAAGAAGCAAAGTTGGAATAGCTTGGATGTTGTATTGCTTCGCAATTCCTTCATGCTGGTCAACATTCAATTTGGCAACTTTGGCTCGATTGTCAAAATCAGCAGCCAGTTCTTCAATCAATGGGCTGATCAATCGGCATGGCCCACACCAAGAAGCCCAAAAATCTACGAGAACCGGAACCGAACTAGCAATGACTTCGCTCTCAAAATTGTCGTGGGTTAGTGTGATGTATTGGGAGTTATTTGACACAGGTAAAAGCCTCCTTAGTTGTTTCTAAAGCGATGTACTTATAACAGGCTACGCCAACGCAACGCTGTGGAGAATGCGGCTAGATCTCACTCTTCGTAGATCGATCGCCCTCGCAAAGTCGCCAGTCTGGGCTGAATCCTGCACTTAGTTCAGTGGTTAAACAACCATTTAACTATAATGGTAAAAGAGTTTTTCAGGAAAGTCAAGTGGTTATTTAACTATTTGAGTAATGGGCTACCAGACGTAATATAGAGGTATAACGGTCTACTGCTGAAAATGAACAACAACGACAGGTTTGAGGCGAATTCTGCGTCTCGAACTGCCAAAAATGACACAGAACAACGAGCTAAAATCTTTGCGGCTCTCTCCGACCCTACGCGGTTGAGGATTGTGGAGTTGCTGGCTCTAGGTGGGGAGATCAGCGGTTCCGAGATAGCGAATCAGGTGGGGATTAGTCTGGCTCTGTTCTGTCACCATTCTAGGACGCTGATTGAGGCTGGGTTACTTCAGACGCGAAAAGATGGTCAGACTAAGTATAACTCGCTGAATCGCCAGTTATTGGTAGATTGCTTGGGGAGTTTGAAAGGACTTGCGAATATACAAGAGGTGGATTAGCGATCGCTAATTTTAAACTGGCAGCAACTAAAACTTCTGCCTGTGAATACGGCGTTCTGATTCTTGAATCGGATAATCATTGGCACTCATATCGCGCCTTTTCATCAGTCCGTCAGAGTCAAATTCCCAATGCTCATTTCCATGAGTGCGGAACCATCGATCTGTTTCTGCATCTCGCCATTCGTACTCAAAGCGTACCGAAATTCGATTGTCGGTATAAGCCCACAACTCTTTCATCAGCCGATAGTCTAATTCTTTCGCCCATTTGCGTCGCAAAAACTCTTTGATGGCTTCTCTACCTGTAAAAAATTCGGTGCGATTTCGCCATTGGGAATCTATTGTATAAGCTGGCGCTACTATTTCAGGATCGCGAGTATTCCAGGCGTCTTCGGCTGCTTTGACTTTGGCACGTGCGGTTTCTTCAGTAAAAGGGGGTCGAATCGGAGATGGCATTTTAGGATTCCTCTTTAAGGTTTTATACAGAAAGGTCTGTCTAAATGTCAAGTCTTCAGGACTGACGCAGAAACCCGGTTTTCCCAAATCAAGAGCATCGCACGCTAAGATATGCTGGATTTGGTCGGCATAATCGAGACTAAAGCGGGAGTGAAATCGAAAAGGATGAGCAGATGGGTCAAATTATTCACTGTTACTCTGTTAGTGGTTTTATTTTTGGCGTGTCAGAAATCTGACTCTGTACCGAGTGCTGAGAGCGAAGTAAAAAATACAACCAGCGTTAAAGCTTCTACGCTTGCCAAACCAAGTCCAGCGCCACAAGCAAAAATTACTTTGTCTCCAAAAATAGATAATGCACAACTGGTTGATATTGGCACTATCAATCGCAAAATTGTGCAAGACATCCGTTATGCAACCGAAAATAATTTCACGAAAAGAAAACTGTACCCAGTGGCGCGATGTTTGCTGAGGGGGGAAGTGGCGCTAAAACTGTCACAAGTTCAAGAAGATTTGGAGAAACAGGGACTGGGACTGAAAGTTTATGATTGCTACAGACCGCTATCAGTTCAAAAGCTAATGTGGAAAATTCCATCAGCTCGTCCCTATGTGGCAAATCCGGCAAAAGGCTCAAAGCACAATCGCGGCGCGGCAGTAGATATAACGCTGGTGGATAGCAATGGGCAAGAACTGGAAATGCCGACCGAATTTGATAATTTTACACCGCGAGCCCATAGAAAATACAGAGGTGCCAGCGCCGAAGCTAAGAGAAACCGTTCTTTGTTGGAGGAGGCGATGAAAAAACGGGGGTTTATACCGCTGCCGAAAGAATGGTGGCATTTTGATGCGGTTGGTTGGCAAAAATACGAAATTCTCGATGTACTTTTCCAATCTATTCCATAGGGATTAGCCCTATAGTCTGTATTTCAATCTTTTGATATTTGGTTGGTAGAATATCGTGAATAGGTTTTCTATTTTTATGGCCGCTGCTTCTATGTTAGTTGTACAGTCAGCAAAAATTAAACCAATAGTTGAAGCTGGCAGACAGTTTGTATGGGCAGAAGTACCAGGAACTTTGGCACCGTCAGAACTTGGAAATCCCTACGCCGAACAATTTCCCTGGTATATGAATATCAACCGTGTGGAAAGGCAGGGAGAAACTGTGGTTTTTGAAGTGGCTAGTCCTGAAGCTCAATATTTCCGACTTGAGGGGAATTGCAGAAATCAGCAACTGCTTATAGAGTACAGAGGAGAATTTGAGTCTGAAACTAAGATTGTTTACCAGCCTGCGGCTGATTCTTTGCATTCTGCAACTGGTGTGGAGCAACGGCTTTTAAATTTTGCTTGTACTCGATAGTTAAATATTTGGTACGTTGTTGCGCTTGGGCGCTCTTTAAGATAGCGCCCAAGCGCAACAAGATAGCTGACAAAGTTTTATCATCAGCGATCGACCCTCAAAACAGCAACAAGCGGGAAACAAAAGTTTCATCAGTTGCTGTAACTGTGCGTGACCTCGGCAACCCCTTCTTTGTGCAAGTTGGTAAGGGGGCGCAAGCCGAAGCCAAGAAACTTGGCGGTGGAGACGTGAGGACAATAGTCGTTTCCAGTGGGGACGACTTAAATCTGCAATTCAACCAAATTGAAAACTTCATTGCCTCAAAGGTAAGCATGATTGTACTCAATGCTGCCGACACCAAAGGGATTTTTGCAGCTGTAGAAAAAGCTAAGCAAGCAGGAATTCCGATCGTTGCAGTTGATACCGCCGCTGAAGGAGGTGTTGATGCCACTGTTACCTCAAATAACGTGCAAGCTGGTGAGGTGAGTTGTAAATACATTGCCGATCGCTTAAAGGGTAAAGGCAATGTTGTGATTATCAACGGGCCACCCGTCGCTTCAGTAGTTGAGCGAGTTCAGGGATGTCTGAGCGTATTCTCCAAATATCCTGGTATCAAGATTCTTTCCAAAGATCAGAATGCAGAAGGTAGCCGTGATGGTGGGTTGAGAGTAATGAGCGATTTGCTCACCTCCTTCCGAAAAATCGATGCCGTTTTTGCAATTAATGACCCTTGTGGCATCGGTGCAGAGCTAGCCGCTAAACAGGCCCAACGAGACGAGTTCTTTATTGTTGGCGTCGATGGCGCACCAGAGGCACTAGATGCGCTTAAGCAGAACAATAGCTTATTTGTTGCTACTGCGGCTCAAGACCCATTTCGCATGGCAGCCAAGGCAGTTGAGGTCGGGAACGACATTCTCAAAGGGAAAAAGCCTGCCAATCCAAACATTCTCATCCCAGTCTCGCTCATCACTCGTGAAAACGTTAATAAGCATAAAGGCTGGACAAGTGAATAAACTGGTTTTTCTTGTTAATTCCACAAATTTATGGATTTAATCGTACTTACATAAAAAGCACAGGTATTTCTGATGGTAAGTAGCACTCAAGCCTCAATAAAAACTAAGCCTGTCCTCGAAATGCAAGACATTACAAAAACCTTCCACGGTTTTACGGCCTTGCATGATGTAAACCTAACAATTTACCCTGGGGAAGTTCATGCCCTTATGGGTGAAAATGGTGCGGGCAAGAGTACACTCATGAAAATTCTTGCTGGAGCCTACATAGCCGATGGAGGTGAGATTAGAATTGACGGTCAAGCTGTTAAGATGACAGACCCCGGCCAAGCCAGAGATTTGGGCATAGCCATTATTTATCAAGAACTGAATCTCGCCCCCAATCTGACGGTTGCTGAAAACATTTTTATGGGAAGTGAGCTTACGAAAGGAGGTAATCTCATCGACCAAGACGGAATGCGGCGTAAGGCAACTGAGGTACTGGAAAATCTCAACGCCAGTTTTGATGCTGGAGACCTTGTTTCGACACTATCAATTGCCGAACAGCAGCAAGTTGAAATAGCTAGGGCACTCAAAGACAAGAGCCGCATTCTAGTGATGGATGAGCCAACAGCAGCGCTTTCAGACCGCGAGACAGAAAAGCTTTTCGAGGTTGTTCGCCGCTTGCGAAATGAGGGCATTGCCATTATTTACATTAGCCATCGGATGGCAGAGATTTATGCGCTTGCCGATCGCGTTAGTGCGATCCGAGATGGTGGGTATATTGGCTCTCTGGAAAAGAGTGAAATTTCCGCCGCGCGCCTAGTGGAAATGATGGTGGGTCGTTCTTTACAGGATTTATACGAACATAAGCGTCAAACAACTCCTGGCCCAGTTGTCCTTGAGGTAACGAATTTAAGTGATGGGCGCAAGGTAAAGCCTGCGAGTTTTCGACTCCATGCTGGCGAGATTGTTGGTTTAGCGGGTTTGGTTGGCGCTGGTAGAACTGAGCTTGCTCGTCTTATTTTTGGTGCTGACCGAAGGACTAGCGGTGAAATAAAACTGGAAGGTCGTCCTCTCAATATCTCCGAGCCAAGTAATGCAATTGAATCGGGAATTGCCTATGTACCAGAAGATATCAAAAATAAACGTCCATTGAACATCTTGACGCCAGATGATGCAATTGAAGCCGGAATTGCTTATGTACCAGAAGATCGCAAAAATCTAGGTTTATTTCTAGACATGACTTCTGGTGAAAATATAACTCTAAATGTTCTGGATCGAGAGACAAAAGCTGGCATTATAAATTCAAAAAACCTGGCCAAAGTGGTGACTGATGCCATTAAAGATTTAGGGATTCGTCTTGCCAGTCCAAGCATCAGGGCAATGGATCTGTCTGGGGGAAATCAGCAGAAGTTATTGCTAGCACGTTGGTTGGCAATTAACCCGAAGGTACTTTTGCTAGATGAACCAACGCGAGGTGTGGACATTGGCGCAAAAAGCGAAATTTATCGAATTATTAGCGATCTGGCAGCAAAAGGTGTAGCTATTTTGATGATTTCCAGCGAGCTGCCGGAAATTGTGGGAATGAGCGGTCGTTGATTGCCTATTTAGGTTTGCCACCTTTTATCGTTACGCTTGGTTCCTATACGGCTTTGCGGGGTGTTGCTTATTTAGTCGCCAATGGCACTACAGTTCTTAATCGAAATCTAGATTTTGCTTGGATAGGCAACAATTATCTAGGCCCAATTCCTTGGCTAGTTGTCATTGCTTTGCTGACAGTCATAGTTAGTTGGTTTGTTTTAAGACGGACAGTCCTGGGGAGACATATTTACGCTGTGGGGGGGAATGCACGGGCAGCAAGACTGACAGGAATTAAAGTGAGTCGGGTGCTGTTATTTGTCTACGGCGTGAGTGGGTTACTATCTGGTTTAGGCGGTATTATGAGCGCCTCTCGGCTCTACAGTGCGACTGGGATGTTGGGGCAGGGCTACGAACTCGATGCGATCGCAGCTGTAATATTGGGCGGAACGAGCTTCACGGGTGGAATCGGCACCATCTGGGGTACTTTACTCGGTGCTTTAATTATTGCTCTACTCAACAATGGATTAACGTTGATGAATGTGTCATTTTTCTGGCAGCTAGTTGTTAAAGGTCTGGTGATTATTATCGCCGTGACTATTGACAAAGTTCGCACTCGTTCTAGCGCTGCTTGAGGGTGAGAAAAGGAAGAGGTACAGAGAAACCCGGTTTCTTGAAGAAACCGGGTTTCTCCGGGTGTACTTCATTCGACTGCAAGCCACTGTAGATGCGCCACAGCTTAGTACATGAGTGATATTGTCAAATTGTCTGTTGTCATCGTTGGTTAAATTTTTACCGCAGATGAAGACAGATGCACGCAGATAAACGCAGATAAGAACGATCGCAGGAATTTTTTAGGTAACCGATGCGTAATGACATGATATTAAAACTACTCCGCCTTCAAAGTGCGTCGCGCCAACTTTGCATAAGTTTTCACTGTTTCATAAGGCATATCCAAATCTGTAGCAATATCCTGCAACGACTCCCCAAACTCTCGCCTACTCAGAATAGTTGCCCAAGTTTCGGCAATTTCAGCAGTGCGATTTCCACCAGTGCGCTTGCGTTGTGCGGTGAAAATTTCCGTTAATTCTGCAATCCTATTAGCCAACACATCCTCCATTGAAGACGCCGCAGATGTACCGCTATCAACTATCCAACCCTTACAAGTTTGTCCTAACCCAAAAGTGGTTTTATGTCCCGTACCGCAATAAATCGCTAATTCGCCTAAAGCATAAAATAACTGGACAAACTGAGAATTTTCTCTGGCTTTACTTGACAAACCCAATTCTAAAGCACCAGTAAAACCTGTCACCGAACCCTTTTTCCCTGCTTGTACCTTACAGGATGACAGTTGGTGACGGTGAATAATCGCTCCTTCATCCACCCATTCTAGAAACGCATCTTGTTCAAATGGCATCCCCGAAAAATCATTCCATCGCCGCAAATAGCTGTGAAACAAATTTATCGGCATCGGTAAGGGAAAATGATGTCCTTTGCGACGAAAGCTAGTTGGCGAAACAAAGCTGAGAGTGAGATTTTTATCGATTTCTGTTGATAGCAACTGGGCGTAAGTAGTAGGCGGTTGGCCAACCTGACAAGAGATAATTTTTAACGGTAAATCTCGCAAACTAACCTCGACTGGTAACGCTTGCATCCACTTAGCCAACCATTGCACCAACCGCTGAGAAAGTGCGGTTATGTACCAGCGATAAACCCGATCTGCTGCAACTTGTAACTGCCTACCTTGAGGAATCAAAACACCATTTAAATCAGAGATAGTAAAAGCTTTTTCTGATTCCCCATCGTGGAGATAAGCAGACAAATCTGGGTCAATCTGTCGCACTCGATCCAAAAACCAAGCATGAAGTCCCACTGCATACTGAAGTGGCAAGAGTCCGCCAGTGCTGGATGACAGTTCAAACACTAATCCCACCAACTCGGTATCGTCTGACCAAGTGGGAATAGAATTATAAGAGGCATTTTGAGTACGCTTGCGAGTGCGTCTGAGAGTTTGAGTCATAGCAGGGATAAGTTACGCGGGTTCCATCCCCATGAGGGGATAAATTCGATTATAGCCGTTTCCACAATGAACGATCGATACAGTAACGATACCAAAATAAGCCAATATGAATAGGATTTACGCGATCGGCTAAGTTTCAGAGGCCAAATTTGGAGTTATAATAAAGGGTTTAGAAGTTAAAAAGATCGTTTAGGCTTTAAGCATTAGATTTGAGCCTTAATTTGGCTAATTTGGCTCTAAATGCAGATTAGGGCTTATAAATCTGAATTATGACCTCTATTTTTAGCGATCGCATCCATTCTTGCCTAGATCCAAATGAAATCCAGGTGAGATTTAATCAAATATACCCATTCCTGTAGTAGCCAAAAAGGCGATAAATATACTTTTAGGAATCCAAATAGTGCGGATATCTCTACCTGTACAAGACGAGATCTCCGTATTTAATTGCCTTGCAAATTTGTAAATTATTGCCTAAATTTCATCTCAGGTGATAGTTCTTAAGCAGGATGCGAAACTAGAAGGCACTCAGTAAGATATGAATCAGCCTCATCATCACGAAAGAGTTTAGCACCTGCGTACTATTAGGAGGTTTGTAATGAGAATTGCCCAAATTGCCCCGCTGTGGGAGCGAGTTCCACCGCCAGCTTATGGTGGTATTGAGCTAGTTGTCGGACTGCTTTGCGATGAATTAGTCCGGCGGGGTCATGAAGTCACTTTGTTTGCAAGTGGTGATTCTATTACTCTAGCTAAATTAGAGTCCGTTCACCCGCGAGCCATACGTTTAGACCCCACAGTCAAGGAATATGGCATTTACGAAATGCTGCAACTAAGTTGGGTGTACGAACGGGCATCGGAGTTTGATATCATTCACTCTCACATGGGTTGCGCCGCTTTGCCATACGCAAGTCTAGTAAAAACGCCCACTGTCCACACGCTGCACGGCGTTTTTACCCCCGATAACGAGAAGATGTTTATGCACGCTCGCCGTCAGCCTTATGTGAGTATCTCCAATGCACAGCGGGAAGCAAGACTGAATTTGAACTGCGTAGCTACAGTCTACAACGGCATTGACGTAAGCACTTACAAGTTTCGCGAAAGACCGGATAATCCCCCTTACTTGGCTTTTTTAGGACGACTTTCTCCTGAAAAAGGGCCGCATTTAGCGATAGAAATTGCCAAGCGTTCTGGCTGGCATTTGAAGATGGCAGGCAAGGTGGACCTAGTCGATCGCGAATATTTTGAGCGGGAAATTAAGCCCCACATTGATGGCAAACAGATTGAATATTTGGGCGAAGCAAACCACGCTCAAAAGTCTGTCTTGATGGGAGGGGCAGTTGCAACTTTATTCCCAATTACTTGGCGCGAACCGTTTGGTTTGGTGATGATTGAATCGATGGCAACGGGTACGCCAGTGATTGCCATGAAGATGGGGTCTACGCCGGAAATAATTGCCCACGGTAAGAGCGGCTTTTTGTGCGAAACTGTGGAAGAGTGCGTAGCTGCTGTAGCAAAAATAGGTGAATTAGACCGTTACGCTTGTAGAGAACACATAATAGCTAATTTCAGCGCCCAAAAAATGACCGATGGTTACGAGGAGGTTTATCAACAACTTTTGGCAGAACGCTTCTCTCATAAAGGTCACGTCCGCCATAAACCAGCGTTGGTAAGCGATCTAATTGCTAGCTAAAAGTCAAAAGTCAAAAAAATAATTAATGACAACTGACAACTGACAACTGACAACCGACAACTGACAACTGACAACTGACAACTGACAACCGACAACTGACAACTGACAACTGACAACTGACAACTGACAACCGACAACTGACAACCGACAACTGACAACTGACAACTGACAACTGACAACCGACAACTGACAACTGACAAAAAAAATCAACTCAACTGAGGTCTGGGTATGTTACATCAAAGTAGGCAGCCGATGGCTCAGAGAGCCTCAAATCATTTTTCTAATTCATCATCAAAAGAGTCACCTTTTATCTACGCTCGTCCAGTTATACCTGGCAGACAAGCGATCGCACTTATTTCAGATCATGCTGACCCAGCTGCGGAAGTTGGTAAAGAAGAAGCTGGTGGGCAAAATGTCTATGTACGCCAAGTAGGAGAATCTTTGGCAAAATTGGGTTGGCAGGTGGATATGTTTACCCGCAAAACTAACCCAAACGACCCTGGAATTGTGCAGCATTCACCCTTCTGCCGCACGATTCGTCTGGTAGCTGGGCCAGAAGGCTTTATTCCACGAGATCGACTGTTTGAATATATGCCTCAATTTGTAGAGGCATTCCAAAAGTTTCAAAGCAAAGAAGGCACTAATTATCCGCTAGTTCATACCAATTACTGGCTTTCTGCTTGGATTGGCTTGCAGTTGCAAAAATCGAGCAACATTCAGGTAGTCCACACATATCATTCCTTGGGTGCGGTGAAGTACCAATCTGTTCGCACAATACCTGCGATCGCTTCTACCCGACTGGCAGTTGAGCGGCAAATATTGGAGAAAGCACACTGCGTTGTGGCCACCAGTCCTCAAGAACGCGATTACCTGCGCCAGTTAGTTTGTCAGCAAGGGCGCATTGAAGTCATTCCCTGCGGTACAGACATTGATAATTTCCGCGTGCTACCCAAAAATGAAGCCAGGGCTAAGTTAGGTTTCAAACCGGATGAGCAAATCGTGCTTTATGTGGGAAGGTTCGATCCTCGCAAGGGGATCGAGACGATGGTGCGAGCTTGTGCCGAAACTCAGGCGAGAAAGAAGGGAAACCTCCGCCTCGTAATTGCGGGAGGAAGCGATCCAGAGCGTGCGGATGAGCGCGAAAGAGAACGAATCGAGGAGATCGTGCAAGAAATGGGATTGGCAGAGCAAACCCTATTTACGGGATCTGTCGGACACGACTTGCTGCCACTCTACTACACAGCTGCTGATGTGTGCGTTATACCCAGCCACTACGAACCGTTTGGATTGGTGGCGATCGAAGCTATGGCTTGCGGTACGCCAGTGGTAGCGTCAAATGTGGGGGGGTTGAAGTTTACCGTTGTGCCGGAGGAAACGGGTTTGCTGGTTCCTCCACAAGATACTGCGGCTTTTGCTCAAGGGATCGATCGCATCCTAGCAGACGAATTGTGGGCTCAAAAGCTAAGAATACAGGCGTCGGTAAGAGTGCGTCAGAATTTTAGCTGGACGGGAGTAGCAATTCAGTTGAGCGAACTATATCGTCGCTTGCTAGCTGAGTCGATTATGGGCGAACACTTTAGCCATTTACCCCTTTCCCGCACTTCGGAAAGATCTGTTGCACAAGTCGGGCAGAAAGTCACCGCAAAAAGTGTGACAAAAAAAGCAATATCAACTCCGGTTGCTTAGAACCTAACCCGCTCTAAAAAGTAAGGACTTACGCTTTTCTCCCCCCTAGCCCCCCAAATCTGGGGGGAACAAGGACGAGGGGATTTGGGGGGAATAAGTTTTCAGGACTTACCATGATTGTTGGCGCTTTTACCCCTACATTTAGGGGTAATTCATGAATTGCCCCTACAGATGTATTAGGTGCGGCGAGCAAATGCGTAATATCATGTCCTTACGCATCGGTCACCTTCAAAATTTATGTTCTTATTCTTATCTGCGTTAATCTGCGTTAATCTGTCTTCATCTGCGGTAAAAATTTAACCAACGATGACAACAGACAATTTGACGATATCACTCATGTACTAACGATGCAACCGAACACGATATAAGTCCTAGTTTTTTCTCCCCCCAGATTAGGGGGGCTAATGCGTAAGTCCTGTTTTAGTTACCGATCGTCCCTTCTACCTAAGAGAAAATAAGTAGTCATTTCGCCTTTGCCTTTTACCTTGATCGTCCCCCTTTTTTCAAACAAATATTTATCCTGCAATAGCTCATAAGTCGAAGATGTGATTTGAATGTTACCCGGTAGTCCAGATGATTCCATCCGAGAAGCAACATTAACCGTATCGCCCCACAGATCGTAGATAAACTTTTTAATTCCAATTACTCCCGCTACCACTTGTCCCGTATTAATGCCGATGCGAATTTGTAATAGCTCGTTTTTTTCATACCGAAAGCGGTTAATGCTTGCCTGCATATCCAGTGCCATTTCTGCAATGGCTTCTGCATGGCCGTCTCTTGGCACTGGCAAACCGCCTACCACCATGTAAGCATCCCCAATAGTTTTAATTTTTTCTAAACCGTGTTTATCAGCAAGTTCGTCAAAGTTAGAAAAAATCTCATTAAGTAAGTTGACCAATTCTATAGGAGGCATTTTAGCAGAAAGGGGAGTAAAGCCAACAATATCGGCAAACAGAATAGTAGCTTCCTCAAAATGTTCGGCTATTGCAGAAGTATTTTGTTTTAGTCTGTCTGCGATCGCTTTAGGCAAAATATTCAGCAATAAACTCTCTGACTTTTCTTGTGCTATACGCAAAGCTTCCTCTGCTTGTTTGCGCTCCGTGATGTCGGTATTCGAGCCCACCATTCGCACCGGGTTCCCCTCTTCATCCCATAGTGCCTGTCCCCGACTCAAAATCCATTTATAGGAGGCGTCCTTGCACTGCTGGCGATACTCGACGGCGTAATAAGGAATTTTACGATCTAGGTGATCTAGGAGGGTTTTCATTACCCGGTTAATATCATCTGGATGCAAACGACTAGCCCATTCATTATAGTCATTGCTCATCTCGCGATCGAGATATCCCAATATTTCTTTATACCGGGTGGAATAAAATATTTCATTCGTTTTGATGTTCCAGTCGAAAATACCGTCATTGTTGCCTTTAAGCGCTAATTGCCAGCGTTCTTCACTTTGTCTGAGGGCTTCTTCTGCTCGCTTGCGCTCTGTGATATCTTCACCTATATAAATTAAGTAAGTCACTTCTCCCGACTCGTTCATCAGGGGCAGTTTCATCACTCGCTGCCAAATAAGTCCTTGGTATTCACTATCAAATATCTCTTCATGGACAATTAATTCGCGTTTTTCAATAGCTTCTCGATCTTGAGCGATCAACTCTTCGGCAAGTTCTCGCTCGACCAAATCGTAGAGGGTGTGTCCGATCGCCCGCTCGCGGGGAATAGCATAGACTTGCTCAGCAGTACGATTCCAGAGTACGTAACGAAAGTTATCCTGCACATCTTTGACAAACAACGCTAAAGGAATGTTTTCCACGATACTATCTAAGAATTGCTGAGATTTTGATAGCTCTTTTTCCAGCCGTTTGAGTGTGCTGACATCGCGGACAACTATTAATACTTCATCCTCATCGCTCGGCACAACTCTGACTTCTTCGTCATAAACTATACCCTCAATTGTCACTTGCTGCTCGAAGATTTGCACCTCACCTATTTGCAGTGTTTGTTCGATATATCCCATCAGGCGTTGTGCAGTATCTGGTGGTAATACTTCAAAGAAATTCTTGCCGATCGGTGTATCGCCCTTCACTAAGGTTTTAAAGTTTATGGGAGATCTGTAGTCCAAATAAAAGCCATCTTTGTTGCACCGTGCAACTAAATCGGGAAGCCCCGCCAGAATAGCTCTATTCCGTTCCTCACTTTGGCGCAAGGCTTCTTCTGCTTGCGATAGTTCGCGAAGTGCGGCTTGGCGTTCGCTGATATCCCGCGCCACCCAAATAACGGTATCGTTTAACATGGGTGAAATTTTAGCGGCGAACCAAACTTCACGTCCGTCTATTGTGAGGCTGTAATCGAACTCTATTGTCTGCTGTGCATCTAAAGCTCGCCGAATTTGCTGCCACCAAGTTTCAGATATTCGATCGTCAAAAAATTGTTCGATCGTATAACTGATTACGTCAAGGTCTGGTTCGTACAAAAGCGCCGTATTCGTTGGCACAATTTCTATATTACCTTGGATATCTAGTAGCAGCACAACATCAGTCATTGCTTCAAATACTGCGCGTATTTTACTCTCAGAAGATCGTACTTTCTCCTCCATTAACTTGCGCTCGGTGATATCTCGCGCTACCCAAATCGCGCAATTTTCCGAAATAGGTGAAATCGAAGCGGCGAACCAAACTTGCTGCTGTCCGAGCGTCAGACTGTACTCAAAATTAACTCGATTTTGTGTCTTTATACTTGTTTGAATATGGTTTAAAAGAGGATCGGCTTGCTCTGCTGTAAAAATTTCGTGTATTGTTTTGCCTAACTGTTCGTCAACAGGTTTGTATAAAAGTTGGGGATTGGTCGCCACAATTTTTATACAGCGACCTGCCACATCAAATACTAAGATAATTTCAGTCATTGCCGCCAATATGCCCCGCAGTTCTGCCTCGGCAGCAGCCAGAGATTCTGTGCGTTCTGCCACGCGAACTTCTAATTCTTGATTTGTCGTTGATAGAGCGACAAATGACTCTTGTAACTGTTGAGCCATCTTGTTAAATGAATGAGCGAGTTGCCCAAGTACATCAGAGCGATCGCTCTTTACTCTCACATCCAAATTTCCCTTAGCAATAGCCTTCGCAGCCATACTCAAGCTTAGAATTGGCTCAGCTACCCAACGAGATGTAAGGATACCGATCGGTATAGTTATAAGCAAGGCTACTATACATAACACAATCGTGGTATAAGTATTCATGTTGATTTCTTCCATGAAATCAGATTTAGGAATAACAACCACAATCAACCAATCTAAGCCTCTGCTGTCTCGCAGTGGCAGAACTTGCACATAAAGTTTATGTTCATCTATTTTAAAATCAAGCTGCTGCGGATTTTGCAATTGGCTTAAGTCCCCAAACCTGGTAGCTAAATAATTGGCGGTCAATCGAGTTAAGCGGTTATTGCTATCAACAGCCTTGAACGGTTTTCTTTGATTGTTCCCGATTCGGAATGGCTTCTCATTGGTGGAAGTTACCAGTAACTTACCCGAACTTTCAATAATAAATGCTTGTCCCGATTTACCAATTTTTATATTTTGTAATAATTTACCAATGTAATCTAGCCGTAGTGAAGTGTTTAATAACCCCCGCACTTGAGATCCATCCTGGCTGTAAAGCGGTTGAGTAGCACTTATAAATAAAGTTGGTTCAAGCCTTGTAGCATAAGCTTTGCTCCACATTGGTTTGCCAGCTTTTATGCTATCTATATACCGGGGGGTTTTCGGGATGTTAACGTTTTTGATAACTTGCCTAAGAGTAGTGCGATCGCCTTTGCTATTCGTGTTATAAATATAAGAATTATGAAATTTAGAACCAGCGCGTTTTTCGGTAATACTAATTAACTTCGTGCCATCTTCAAAGAATTGTCCAGTTATCCGATCTCCCTGGGTAGTTGTTACTGAAATAGATGTGATATAATCAAATGATTGAACTTGCCGCCATAGATATTTCTCCCAAGCTTGCAGCTTTTCTGTGCTGAGCAGTCCTTCTGTAACAAGATTTTGGTTAGTTTGATTAATCTGATAAGGTGTAGCGAGGAATATTTGCAGATTCTGCTGAATGCGATCGCTAATCTGTCTCCCAAACTGGGCAGCGACTTTGTTAACTGATTCTTCTCCATTTTTAAATGAGAAATATCCCGTCAGTCCCACCGCCCCCACCATTTGCAGAACGAACGGTACTACAAGGGCAAGATGCAGGGGCATCTTTTTGGAAACATTGGAAATTCGACGGTTTAGCGCTTTCAATAACATCAGTTTGTATTACCTAGCCAACTTGTACGTCAATTGTTACTCACATTCCGCACCCCAACTGTCACATAGATTGAGATAAATAGCTACACCATCACTCTACACCTAATATAAGATAATGCTCGCGCTCTGTCGCAGATAAAAGTAAGCTTGGACAGGTCAAAAATGTATGATAATTTACATGAGAAAGCAGCGCTTATTTTGGCTGGCTCTAGCGCTGTTGCTCATTGCGCTTTCCTGGTGGGGTGTGGCTGCGGCACGAAGTGGGTTGGTTGTGCGATCGATTCAGCGTAATGGAGTGCCGATGTTGTACATCGCACCACAACCTTCAGGGAAAATACCAGATGTCCTTGTAGCGCATGGCTTTGGGAGTGCTATTTTCTTTGGTTGGACGATCGTATCTGCCTTTCCTTTGGCTGCATAAGGAAGCTGGGGCGGTACGTTAGGAGAACGAAGTGGAGCGTAACGCACCCTACGAACTAATAACTAATGACTACCAACCTAAAACGGGACATTTTTGCCCCCTAACCCCCCAACCTTGGGGGGAAATCTTGCTCCTCCTCTCCCAAAGTTGGGAGAGGGGGTAGGGGGTGAGGGCGAGACTATCCCGGCTTAAGTTGGTAGCCTGACTAATGACTAATGACTAATAACTAATAACTAATGACTAATTTTATCAGCCACATAGCAACGGTTGACACCTAATTAACTTATCATCAAACTCGGCATCCCAAGGGAAATAACCTGACTTATCAGGCCAAAAACATTGTAAAGCAGAAAAAGAATTATCGTCACCGTAAAACCATTCGGCGAAGCACAAAAACTCAACACGCTGATATGATGCCACACTCTCAAAAATAATTGAGTAGTTTTCGATAAAATCCGAATAGGGCTGACCCGTCACTATAGGTGTACCGGCTTTCACGAAACTGCCGATATCGTTAATAATGTGACCCATAATTTGATAAGGCAATCCAAACATAATAATCTCAGGATGTTTGAAAGAATGCCATAAACCGATCGAGTAGGCAAAACCAGGTTTCATCGTTTCTGGATCTCCACCCACTGCCATAACGTGCCAACCTACTCTTTTCACATCATCAACAATTTTCTTTTTTACTGGGTCATTGATGTGACGCTCTTTCATTTTTAATCCCCCTTGCATAAAGCAGCCTTCTTTAGTATAATCATAATTCTAAACCTTTGTAGGACTTACGCAGAAACCGGGTTTCTTTACGAGAATACGTCGTTTCAGCGATGGGTATAAGTCCAGAAACCGGGTTTCTTTCCTGACAGTGCCTAAGTCCTAGTTTGCCTAGATTAGATTTCTCTGAATATGTTACAAACTAATAACAAAGTGGTAATTTTTGATACTACCATGCGTGATGGAGAACTTACGCCTGGTGTCAAAATGAACATTGACGAAAAAATTAGCATTGCCCAAGTGCTAGAACAAATAGGCGTAGACGTTATTGAAGTAGGTTATCCTGGGAAATATGAAAAAGATTTTGATGAAATATTCCAGATATCTAAAATAATTCATAAATCTACTATCTGCGGACTTGCAAGCTGCGATCGCAACGAAATATTAAGCGTTGCTAAAGCCATTGAACCAGCCGACAAAGGAAGAATTCATACTTATACATTGGTCAATATTAAAAATAAATCTAAACTCAGTGAAGAGGAAGTATTAGCCGGGATAAAAGACAGTGTTTCATTGGCGCGAAATTACTGCGATGATATAGAGTGGAGTGCGTTTGATGCTACCAGAAGCGAACCGGATTTTTTGTGTAGAGCGGTAGAAGTTGCGATCGAAAGTGGAGCGAACACTATTAGTATACCAGATAGCTTAGGCTTGCTATTACCTGAAGAATTTGCCCAGCTTCTACAGAAAATTTTTAACCGAGTTCCAAATATCGATCGAGCTATTGTTTCAGTCCATTGCCACGATGATTTAGGCATGGCAGTTAAAAATTCCCTTATAGCTTTAAACTGTGGAGTGAGACAGATTGAATGTTCTATCAACGGTTTGGGTGCGAGAAAAGGTAATGCAGATTTAGAAGAAATTGTTGAGGGAGTTTTAGAACAGAAAGATGTTTCAATTTGTATTGAAACATCTTTAATTAAAAAAGCCTCAGAATTAGTTAGTAAAATTACTGGAATGGATAATAGGTACGTTGTTGCACTTTAAGGCTAAAAGAGCGCGGCATCGCAACAACGTACCTGCCGATCGATCGCAATTTTCTAGCCTACCACCAGTGCAACCCAAGCGATCGATTTTTCAATTACTTCAAAACATCATATACTCAAAGATTGCACCTTGTTCGCGATCGACTAAACTACGGAGATAAAAACCTTGGGCATAGAACTACGCAGTTACGTATTTCTAGACAACTTACAGCCTCAGTACGCAGCTTACTTAGGCACGGTGGCGCAAGGGTTTTTGCCATTGCCGGGAGATACGTCACTGTGGATTGAAGTTTCGCCTGGAATTGAGATTAACCGCATTACTGATGTCGCCTTGAAATCCGCTTCTGTACGTCCAGCGGTGCTAGCTGTGGAAAGACTTTACGGACTTTTAGAAATTCATTCCAGCGTCCAAGGCGAGACGCGGGCAGCTGGTAAAGCGATATTGGAGACAATGGGAGTTCGCAGAGAGGATTGTATCAAACCGCGTGTTATTTCTAGCCAGATTATTCGCAATATTGATTCTTACCAAACACAACTGATCAATCGCGGACGGCGCGGACAGATGATTCTGACAGGGCAAACGCTTTATGTGTTAGAAGTTGAGCCTGCGGCTTATGCAGCACTGGCGGCGAACGAGGCAGAGAAAGGGGCTATGATTAACATTTTAGATGTTCACCCGCTCGGCAGCTTTGGACGGGTCTACCTGGGGGGAGCAGAACGTGATATTTTGGCGGCTTCCAAAGCGGCGCTGGGGGCAATTGAAAGTGTGCCGGGGAGAGAAAATTCTACTGATGGGCGTAAGGAATGAGCGGGGGCAGAGGGGCAGAGGGGCAGAGGAGCAGAGGGGCGGAGGGGCAGAGGGGCAGAGGAGCAGAGGAGCGGAGGGGCAGAGGGGCAGAGGAGCAGAGGGGCAGAGGAGCAGGAGAATAAAAATGTTATTTTTTTGAACAAAAGCATAACAACTCCGAAAGAGCCTGAACAATGAACAATTAGCAAATGACTATTGACAAATGACAAAATCTCATTACTCAACCATAACAGCAGGGATTATTGAGCAAGCTAAAATTCGCGAAGATGCTCTGCCAATCAGGAATGAAAAGTGTCGAGATCAATTCTTTTTTCATCCTCATCCCACACCAAAAATTTTCCTTTTCTTCCACGGATTTACTGCTGCTCCCTACCAGTTTGAACCGCTGGGGAAAGCGCTTTTTCAGTTGGGTTATAATGTACTAATTCCATTACAACCCGGTCATGGCATCGCGGGAGATTGGAACGGCGATAATCCTCCTCCATTGCCAGAAGAAGCTGAAGTTTATCAACAATTTGCGCTTGATTGGTTGCAGGTAGCTAAACTTTTGGGAGAGGAGATAATCATCGGAGGAGATTCCAGCGGCGGTACATTATCAGCTTGGTTAGCCCTCGAACGTCCCCAAGAAATTGCCAAAGCTTTACTATTTTCTGCCTACTTGGGCGGTAACTTCAAGATCGCAGATTGGTTAGTGTCGATTCTGCCTATTTATTATGAGTGGTTCAACAAAGACAATCCTGGCAGTTTTGGCTATGATGGCTTTCGGATGCCTGCGTTGCGGGTGTTTTTAGATATGGGGCAAGAGATTTTGGAGCGAGTGCAAAACAGTCCCGCTGCGCCGATGTTGATTATTTCTAGCGAAGCTGATAAAGCCGTTAACATTGAGGAACACCGAGACTTATTTCAAGCCGTACTGAAACGTCAGCCTAACTCGTGGTATTACTGCTTCGACAAATCGTTAGATATCCCTCATACGATGATGACAAAACTAGAGGGAAATGAGTATTTGGATATACTTATTACTATAGCGAAAGCTTATGTCGAATGCGATTTGCCTTGGTTTCTGCTCAAGGAAATTGCCCTTCAGATGCTGCAAGGAAAAAGTTTCGATACTGTTGTGGAAGAATTGAATATTGCTCAACAGGTTTGCCCAGATTTGCGCGTAATGATGGCAATGGTGGATAAGCAAAGTATTGTTGACGACCGGGAGTAAAGTGCAGGGAACCCCACCCCCAACCCCTCCCCGTCCACGGGGAGGGGAGAAATACTCCCCCCTCCCCGTGGTCGGAGAGGGGGGTTAGGGGGGTGAGGTTTGTCCCGGCGAATGGTTGGTAGCCCGAATACAGCGGTTCCCGCTGTAATGAAGTACATTTTAAGTAGGGGCTCCGCATTCCGGCAGATGATTTATTGGTAATCAGCAAAGATGAAATACCGGAATGCTTCGCCCTTCCCCTTCGCATACTGTACCTCTTAACAGCGGGAACCGCTGTATTTCTCATCACTGGTTACGCAATGCAATATTCTAGGATAGTTAGCCAAGGTATTTGAGGTTTAGCGTTAATTGTGGCCCGATCGCGCATAATCGCCTAAATGTAAAGTTTTGTTATAAACCCAGTCCACTCGCATAAGGTAGGAAGGTTTCTCCCAATAAGCAAGTATAGGCGATCGAACCGCCAACGTTAACAACTACTTAGGAAGTTGCCATGCTTGACTTTTTCGGGTCAGAACCCAACAATACCTGGGAAAAATCTACCAATTCTACCCTTTGCGGTGTGAACACGAATGTAGCACCCATTGACGGAATCACTCCTCATGTGGTAAGCAATCAGCCGATCGCGGGTGGTGTTAGTCCAGAGATAAAGAATATCGAGAATTTGATCGGGAATGCTGATGGTAGTTTGATTTTGGGTAAGAGTGCGATCGCACCCCAAAGCCGTGAGGATTTAGGATTAGAGAATTATCACAGCACATCATCTATTGATGCGCTGACTGGGGAAACGCGATCGAATGGTACTGAGGGCACGATTTCTCCAATTGTAGAGCAAGCGGTGCGATCGGCTGACAGTTATCTGAGTAAGTTGGCGACTGACCATGATTTAAATGCCAAGATGAATTTGGCTTTTGGCAATAGTTGGAATGCTGATGTAGCTAATACTTTAGTTAAAGCGTTTGCTAATGGCGATTTTAGTCAAATTCCGTCGATAGAGATTCTGCCATCTGCGGCAATTAATGGAGCAAATGGTGCTTTCGCTAGTTTGACAAATACGATTTATTTAGCGAAGGAATTTGTTGAGCAAAATGCTGGTAATCCAGGTGCGATTGCGAGTGTGGTGTTGGAAGAAACAGGGCATTTTATTGACTCGAAGATTAATGTTTACGATGCGGCGGGTGATGAAGGGGATATTTTTGCCAGAGTTGTGCAAGGTAAGGCGATAAGTGCTGGTGAATTTCTGGGGTTGAAGAGTGAGGATGATCATGCAATTGTCAAATTGGGTGGGGAAAATATTCAGATAGAACAAGCAAAATCATTTGCAGCAGGCGATCGCGTAATTGATATTATCCGCCAAGAAAAAGGTTCTTGGGTAGATGGTTCCCGAGATGCTGAAGTAGTTCTATCCAAAGGGGATTGGACTTTTAACCAGACAACTGGATTACCTAATATGGATGCCATGAATGGTGATTTTGTCAATCTAATCGCCGGAGACTTTGATGGAAATGGTTTAACAGACTTCATCCGCCAAGAAAAAGGTAGTTGGGTGAATGGTGTTAATGATGCACAAGTTTATCTTGGCGCTGGAAATGGTACTTTCAAGACTCCAATCCAAATGACTGATATGGGTGTGATGAACGGCAATTTTGTCAATTTAGTGGCGGGTGACTTTAACGGAGATAAATATACCGATATCATCCGACAAGAAAAAGGTTCTTGGGTAGATGGTTTCCGAGATGCTGAAATCTACATTTCCAATGGTAATGGTACTTTCAAGAACCCAGTTTTAATGAATAATGCCTCTGCTATGAATGGCAATTTTGTCAATTTGATTGTCGGTGATTTTACAGGTGGCGGCGCAGATGACATCATCCGCCAAGAAAAAGGTTCTTGGGTGGATGGTAATAATGATGTTCAATACTACACCTTCTCTCAGGGTAACTTCAAATTCCAAGCAAATGTGCCTAATATGGGCGCAATGAATGGCAATTTTGTCAACTTAGTTGCTGGAGACTTTAATGGCGATCGTGTAACTGATTTAATCCGCCAAGAAAAAGGTTCATGGGTGGATAATAATCGGGATGCTGAAATCAACATTTCCAATGGTAACTGGGGCTTTAAATCCATAACTACCATGAATAATGCTTCAATCATGAATGGCGATTATGTCAATCTGATTGTCGGGGATTTAACGGGTGGTGGCGCTGATGACATCATTCGCCAGGAAAAAGGTAATTGGGTGGATGGTAAGAATGATGTTGAATTTTTGACTTACTCTAATGGCAATTTTGTCAAGAAAAAAGATGCGCCTAATATGTCTGAACTGAATGGCAATTATGTCACTTTGGTTCCAGGGTTATTTGGAACGACTTCAGATACTACAACGCCCCCTAATCCTGGTAATGGAAAACCAGATATCGACATTCAACTCTTCTATCCTAATGGAGGATTCACTGATACGCAAAAGGCAATTTTTGAGCAAGCTGCTACTAATTGGGAGAGCATTATAACCAGGGATAAAGTATCAAGTGGAATTTTGAAAATTGCAATCACTCAAGGTTCAAAGGGCATATTAGGCAGTAATTGGGCGTCAGGTATTGCTGCTGAATCTTGGATGGATAGTTCCCCAAATTATCGTAAAGATAATACTACCAATTCGGTCAGCGGGAACAACTTTGATGGGGATGGTAGAACTCATTTCAATAGTGCCTTTATTAATCAATTCTCAAGAAATAATTTGCTTCGCTTAACAATGCACGAAATGGGTCATACGTTAGGTCTGGATGAAGCACAATTTGATTCGAGTTTATATGATACAGCAGGAGATAGTCTGATGGACTATAGAACTCCGGCTCAGGGTGGACAGGATATGAAGATAACTGAGGGGATGTACAAGAAAATGGAATGGCTTGGTTACGGTGTTAACCGTAACCCATATATCAACTGGAGTTGATATATTTCTTGCTTGGTTATTAAGGCGAGCGCATTGACCATTTATTCAGAGTGCGATTGCCTTTATAATTTGCTCAGAATGCGATCGCATCTTTTTTCCTTGCACAAATCTTGCGCCTCCGCTTCCAGCCCGCCTGGGGTTCAAACCCCAGGCTAATAGCGAAAGTCCACTTAAGTGGACTGAATAAAAGAAAATATGTATTCAGTCGGATTTATCCGACTTTCGCTATTAGACGGGGAATTGATTAAGAGTCGGGTGATGACAACAGGTGCAAGATTTTTGTCTGTAATTGTAAAAGGCGATTCGCACTTCCGATTTATTCAGAATGCGATCACTTTTTATTTGTCTACAATCTTCAAGAACAATTCAGTAATCAACATTTCCGATTGTAGGGACACGGCATCATAGATATTTTGGCCAAAGATTAAATCTTAATTCTGCCGTGTCCCTACACCCATTTTGAGGAATGCGATATGCCGTTCGTCAGCTACGCGATCGCATTGACCATTTATTCAGAATGCGATCGCATTTTTTTGTCTGAAATATTCAAGAACAATTCAGGAAGAGAAATTTTGGATTGTAGGGACACGGCATCATAGATATTTTGGCCAAAGGTTAAATTTTAATTCGGCCGTGTCCCTACACCCATTTTGAGGAATAGTCAAACTACCCAGATGATTCTGCATTTTCATCCTCAATTTCATCCAACTCTAATGTATACTCTAGTGCTGACTTTAGCTTTAATAAATAGCTGGCAGAAAGAGTTCCCAACTGCCGTATTAATCGTTGCTTATCAATCACCACAATTTGGTAAGAAAGCGCCACTGACTCTTGCGTCAATCCACCTTCCCCAGCAGGTATGACAATAGTACCTGGGATTTTAGCGCGTCGCAGATTACTGGTAATAGGAACAACAACTACAGTTGTAGTGAAGCGATCCAATGTATTTCTTTGCACCAGAATAACTGGTCGTATGCCAGCTTGTTCTGAACCTCTACTGGGATTCAAATCAGCTAAATAAACATCTCCCCGCATCAAAGTATATCCTCTTTTTGAAGTTGGGGTAAATAATCTTTTAAAACTGCTTCTGCCAAAGCTAAATCTTCTTCGGAAAACTCATTTTTAATAGCCTCAGCTTCTTCATCAGAAATCCTATCCCAATCTTGAAATAATTGGTTTTTATGCAACGAAGTAGCAAATTTTAGAACTTGCTCTTGTTCTGACAAGGACAGGTTAGAGATTATTTCCAGCAATTGTGTTTTCACTATTTCTGTTGTTTTGGTTGTCATTATGCAAACCCAACAAACTCTAAGTACATTATAACATGATGTGGCGATCGCTTTTGTTGAATTGGAGAGTGCGTTCGCGAAGCGTGCCGTAGGCATATCGCGATGAAAGGGGATGGGAGTGCGATCGTGCTTGTTGAATTAGAAAATGGGATCGCGTTTGTGAAATTAGAGAGTGCGATCCCATAGAATAATAGTTATTCAAGATGTGGTGTAAAGGAGAGATTAGACTGATTGGATATACATTCTCGCGTATTTCAGCAATTAAACGATTAGCGGTTAGGGAGTCTTGCTGGCAAACTTAGTACAGATGAACTACTGCGCTTAGTAGACAACCCATCAGCACAACGTTTCTTAGACACCCGCAGCAACAATATTAATATAATCCAAGAAGTAGAAGGCCGACTTCTAAGAATTACCCTTTCTGGAGACGGTAAGCGGATAATTTCAGTAGGGCCAATTCGGACAAATTTAGTCAGAAACCGCATTGTTAGCGGTGACTTTATTCCACTGACCTAGAGGTACTGGTGATGGCAAAAATTCATATTTCCGAAATCCAAGAAATTTTAGCACAAAAAGGTGCAGAAGATGCGAGGCCAAATCCAAACTTAGGATATTTTCTGGAAATTCGATTTGACGATTCTCAGTTAGCTGCTAAAGTAGTTGATGAAGAATTGCAAAATAAAACTATTACAGCTGATTGCCCCTACGGAATGGTAACAATTGAGTTTGACAAATACGGGCAACTAAAATCGATTGATTTGAGTTAATTTAAGTTTAAGACCATCGTGCTTTTGGGATGTGGGTGCGTTCGCATCTTTTTTCCTTGCACAAATCTTGCGCCTCCGCCTCAAGCCCGCCTGGGGTTCAAACCCCAGGCTAATAGCGAAAGTCCACTGAAGTGGACTGAATAAAAGAAAATATGTAATTCAGTCGGATAAATCCGACTTTCGCTATTAGGCGGGGAATTGATTAAGAGCCGGGTGATGACAACTGGGGCAAGATTTTTGTCTGGAATTGTAAAAGGCGATCGCATTGACCATTTATTCAGAATGCGATCGCCTTTTTTTGTCTGAAATCTTCAAGAACAATTCAGGAATAGAAATTTCGCATTGTAGGGACACGGCATCATAGATATTTTTGCCAAAGGTTAAATCTTAATTATGCCGTGTCCCTACAGCCATTTTGAGGAATACACAAATCTTGCATTTGCGCTGATAGCCCGCCAGGGGTTCAAACCCCAGCGTCATAGCGAAAGCGATGTAGTCAGGGCAGGTTTTGTTGATAGGTTATCTGTTTTACCATAGAAATATCTGCTAAACCTGCCCCTACAATCGATCGCGATCGCCGCTCCCCCACTCCCATGTCCCAAAGTGAAATGCGTTCGCGCAGCGTGCCGGAGGCATATCGCATCCTGACAAACCGGGCTCAGGCGTCAAATCCCTAGTTGACACGAGCATGAGAATCTGATAATAATAAGAATTTGTGAAAACTTTAGCGCTTTTAATAAACCCTTGGCTAACGTAATAGTGATAGGTGCCCAGTGGGGCGATGAAGGAAAAGGTAAAATCACCGATTTACTCAGCAAATCAGCAGATATAGTTGTACGTTACCAAGGGGGTGTCAACGCCGGACACACCGTCGTGGTGCAAGGGCAGACCTTCAAGCTGCATCTAATTCCATCGGGAATTTTATATCCCGACACCGAGTGCATCATCGGTTGCGGCACCGTCATCGACCCCCAGGTACTCATTGAAGAACTCGACCAGCTAGAAAAGCTGGGCATCTCAACCCGCAATCTGCTGATTTCCCAGACAGCCCACGTCACCATGCCCTACCACCGCATGATCGATCGAGCATCGGAAGAACGGCGGGGAAACCACAAAATCGGCACCACAGGTCGCGGCATCGGCCCCACCTATGCAGATAAATCCGAGCGTACCGGCATCCGTATCCTAGACTTAATGGACCCAGATGCCCTCCGCAAACAGCTTAACTGGACGATAAATTATAAAAACGTCATCCTAGAAAAGCTTTATAATTTGCCACCCCTCGATGCAGAAGAGACGATCGAGCATTACTTGGAATATGCAGACCGCCTACGCCCCCATGTGGTAGACACCTCCTTAAAGATTTACGACGCCATCCAACGGCGACGCAACATCCTGTTTGAAGGCGCACAAGGAACCCTCCTAGATCTGGATCACGGCACATATCCCTACGTCACCTCCTCCAACCCCGTCGCGGGTGGAGCCTGCGTAGGCACAGGCGTAGGCCCGACAATGATCGATCGCGTCATTGGTGTAGCCAAAGCATACACCACACGAGTGGGAGAAGGGCCATTTCCCACCGAACTCCACGGCGAAGTGGGAGAATTGTTATGCGATCGCGGTGCGGAATTTGGCACCACCACCGGACGCAAAAGACGCTGCGGCTGGTTTGACGCCGTGATCGGTCGCTATGCCGTCCGCATCAACGGCTTAGACTGTCTCGCCATCACCAAACTCGACGTACTCGACGACCTCGAAGAAATCCAAGTTTGCGTAGCCTACGAAATCGACGGTCAACACTGTCACGACTTTCCCAGCAGTTCCCGCATCTTCGCCCGTTGTCAACCCATCTACAAAACCGTACCCGGTTGGAAACAATCCACAGCAGAGTGTCGTAAGCTGGAAGACCTACCAAAACAAGCGCTAGACTATCTCAAGTTCCTAGCCGAATTGATGGAAGTTCCGATCGCGATCGTCTCTCTGGGGGCCAGCCGCGACCAAACAATTATTGTAGAAGACCCCATTCACGGCCCAAAACGAGCGCTGTTGTACGCTGATGGCACACCTGTAGGCGTCTGAGGCATAACGCTTTTGGCAATAGAATAGCAGTAGTCGATCGTGCAAACCAATAAGGGCTTGAAATTTCGTTGGTAAATTAACCATGAGCGGTATTGTTCAAGGGCCAAGTGGGCTATTCCAGCTAACACACGCTGAGATTAAGCGCAAAATAGCCCACCAAAAACTTTTCGGGTTAGAGGAATTACAGAAGTATCTCTTGAGCTTCTGTAAAACTGTACTGACCGCTGATGCCTCTAGGTTAAGTGATTTCAGCCTTTATGACCTTGCACCATCGGTTCTACTCTATAGGCCGCCAAATACCGGAAAAACCAGTCTCTGTTACTTACTTTTCGATCGAATAAAGCAAGAGGTTACTAGCGTCGAGCATTCACCACAGGGAATATAAAGTCTCTCTATAAAGTTTTATTTGTTGATGTAATGTGTGTTGATAATTCTGTATGTATAATTGACAGGCTTTTTGAGCTTTTTGATAAGGGATTCTCAACCCGCTAACACTTAGCAGAAAACTACAAGGAGCGATAAATGACCACTGATGAGGATGCTCAGATAGCAAGACTGGAAATTCATAGATATCTTATAGCATGGATTATCAGAGAGTTGCAAAAGGAAGGCATACAAGCAGACAGAACAAGGGGAGGAAGTTCTAAAGGTGATATTTTGATAGTTCGTCAGAAAGATGTGCCGCGAGTTAAAGAGTTAATCCGCAGTTGGCAGAGGAAATACAATGGGTGAATAATTAAAAGGAAAATCGCATAATGAACGAGCCACATATTGAAGTCAAGGCTTGGAAGACAAAAAAGATAGATTCTACAAAAGCAAAAGAAATCCGTGATAAAGATAGTGTAATTGGGGTTGTTACCACAGGAGGAATCACTAAACCTGCTAAGGAGGTGTTTAACGAAGCTGATATAGCATGGATAGAGTATTTTCCCGAAAAAGAGTTGACGCAAACTAAAGCTCAGGAGGAAGGTTAATGTTAGACATGATTTTCTATCCAGCCAATGAGCAGCCGCCGCATTATGTCGAATTATCTGAAGACATTTCCAAGTGGCTAGCCAAGTCTGAATTTTTCAAAATAGGTAAATCTGTTACCATAAAAATGGTAATAGATAAAGAAGAGGAAAAGCTACCTCTGGTCAAGTTAAGCAAGGATAATCGCAAGAAGCTAAGAGCTTTTTTGCTTGAAGCGATTAGTCAGGAAAGCGATAATATACTCTCTCAACTTGGAGACTCGCCCTCAAAACAAGAGTATCAAGATGCAACTTACCTTCTTAGGAAGCTGCAAGAGCTACGCAAGTGCGTAGAAAATGAAAATTATAAGTATCTTCAGCGGGTAGTATAATTTAGTAATGCCGTGCTGAAGATTTGATACTATTTGAATACTAAGGAACCAAAATCAGAACATGGAACTCACAGTTGAATGTCAAAAGCGGCCTGAAAAAAGCAAACCGAACGCCCTGCGTCGTAGCGGTAAAATCCCCGCCGTTTTGTATGGCCACAAAGGTGCTGAATCAATTGCTCTCACACTGAATGCGAAAGTCGCCGAACAGCTACTTAAAAAAGCATCCCTCAACAACACGCTCATCACTCTCAACATTCCTGAAATCTCTTGGAACGGTCAAACTCTCTTGCGAGAAGTCCAATCTCATTCCGCAAAGGGATTTATTTACCACCTCAGCTTTTTTGCCGTCTCAGCTCACGACACCCTGGAAGTGGGAGTGCCCCTGCATTTTGTGGGAGAACCAGCGGGTGTCAAGCTAAGCGGTGGTATGTTAGACACCGTGATGACATCAATCCAGGTCAAATGTTTGCCGGAGAGCATCCCAGATAGCATTGAAGTTGATGTCTCCTTTATGAACATTGGGGATGCCCTGCATATCCGCGAACTAACTTTGCCCCCTGGCGTTATAGCGATTGCCGAGCCAAATCAAGTGGTTGTCAGCGTCCTCAACACGCAAGGTGGAGCCCCTGAAGCCGAAGAAATAGTACCTGCATGAGCTTTGCTCAGATAGTTAATTGCCGATCGAACCAGGGACAAAACCCTGGTTTTTTATATTGAGTTGGTAGTTTTAGATTTAAATTAAATCTAAAATCTGCCATCTGCGATCTGAAATTTGAAATTACCTAATTACCATGACCCAAACATCTCTCCCTTCCCTAATTCAGCAAATGTTGCAACCGGGTTTCTATCCTCACCCCGTGACGGAACCGATTAAGCTGATTCAGACGCACGTTTCCTATGTGTTCCTCACTGGGGATTATGCTTATAAGGTTAAAAAATCGGTAAACTTTGGCTTTTTGAACTACTCGACTTTGGAACTCCGGCAACATTTTTGTAATGAAGAGTTCCGCATGAATAAGCGGGGGGCTCCCGAAATTTATTTAGAAGTTTTGCCAATCACTCAGACAGGAGAGCAATTTCAACTGGGTGGCGCTGGTGAAGCGGTGGAATATACGCTGAAAATGTGCCAATTTCCTCAAGATGCGTTATTTCTCACTTTGTTTGAACAGGGTAAACTGACTGAGAAAAATATGGAGGATTTGGGGCGGGTTGTGGCAGAATTCCACGCCCAAGCACCAATCAATGACTATATTCGCACGTTTGGTAAAGTTGACCAGATTCGCCAAGCGATCGACGAAAATTACCAGCAAACTGAAAAATATATTGGTGGGCCACAAACTCAGTCTCAGTTTGACGAAACTAAGCAGTTTACAGATACTTTCTTTGCAGAACGGCAAGAACTCTTTGCTAGCCGAATTAAAAATAACTGGATTCGGGAATGTCACGGCGATTTACACCTGAGAAATATCTGTCTGTGGAATGGCAAAATTATGCTATTCGACTGTATTGAATTTAATGAGCCGTTCCGCTTTGTGGATGTGATGTTCGATATTGCTTATGCTGTGATGGAATTGGAAGGATTGCAGCGTTCAGACCTCTGCAATGCTTATTTGAATACTTACGTTGAAGAAACTGGCGACTGGGAAGGGTTGCAAGTTTTGCCTTTGTATGTAAGCCGTCAATCTTATGTGCGGGGAAAGGTAATTTCGTTTTTGTTGGACGATCCTGGTATTCCCGCAGATGAGAAAGAAAAGGCGAAGGAAACTGCTGCTGGCTATTATAAAATGGCGTGGGAATATACAAAACCGCGCCAAGGTAAACTGATTTTAATGTCGGGTTTATCCGGTTCTGGTAAGAGTACGGTGGCGCGATATTTGGCTCGGAAAATAGGCGCAATTCAGATTCGATCGGATGCGGTGCGGAAACATTTGGCTGGTGTACCTTTGCATGAAAAAGGTGGCGCAGATTTGTACTCGGCCCAGATGACTCAGAAAACTTATGGGCGTCTGTTGGAACTGGGAATTACGCTGGCTTCTGCTGGCTACCCGGTAATTTTGGATGCTAAGTACGATCGCGCTGCGTTGCGTTCTGAAGCGATCGCACAAGCTGAAAAACATCATCTGCCTCTCCAAATCTTATCCTGTACGGCACCAGAAGATGTCTTGCGCGATCGCCTCACTTCCCGTACTGGCGATGTCTCCGATGCCACAGAGAATCTCTTAAGTAGCCAACAAGCCGCTAGTGAACCTTTTACCGAGGCTGAACAATCTTTTGTCAAAACATTAGACACCACTCAGGATTTTGAGTCACAATTAAGTGATTGGTGATTAGTCAAGGGAATTGCAAATTTTAGATTTCAGATTGCAAATTTAAAATCTGCAATCTGAAATACAAAAGCACAAAATGATATCATGTCTGGTAGCATCGATTGCCTAAATAAACGCTCTCTTATCTGCGTTTATCTGCGTTTATCTGTCTTCATCTGCGGTAAAAATTTAACCCACGATGACAACAGACAATTTTCCGTATCACTCTTACACTACCGATGCAACTAGACACGATATGATTCCAAAATTTGACTCAATTTCCGAGGGCGTTTCAGCTGGGCTTTGGGTGGGTTTGTTCTTTCTACTGGGCTTTTTGTTGCTTCGACAGTCATTGGCTTTGAGCTTATTTTTGGCAATGCTGGGCACATTATCTGCTAGCTGGATAGTCGCTGGGTGGAAAAGCACAGAATTGCCCAATCTTCCGCAAGAAACGACTTCTGAACTGAACAGAGAAGGTCGCCTTATCCAGACTAAGGAAGATTTCAAGCAGCGACAAAAGAAACAACGACAGCCACATCGTTATAGTTGGTTTTTCTGGAAAAACCCCCGCAAAAAGTTGTGATTATACAGCCCTTTCCAGGTGAGTGATATCTTGTCCGGTTGCATCGTTAGCATTTATTGTGATATGGTCAAATTGTCTGTTGTCATCGTTGGTTAAATTTTTACCGCAGATGAAGACTCTGGAACGCAGATAAACGCAGATAAGAATGATCGCCAGAATTTTTTAGGTAAGCGATGCGTAATAACATGATATGAGGTACAAAGAAACAGGTTTCTGAGGTGTACTTCACGCAACTGCAAGCCGCTGTAGATTTCAAATTAAAATTTAACTTCAATTTGAAATCGAAAATCTAAAATATAAAATCCAAAATCCAAAATCCAGATGTTCTTATTTTTATCTAAACTACTGCCTATTTTCATTTACCCTTTGGGGCTAGCCTGCATACTGATGATTGTGGCTTTGGTGACGCTGTGGAAACGGCCCAGATGGGCGGCTAGCGCGATTTCCTTGGCTTTGCTAGTCTTGCTTTTGGCAAGTAATGGCTGGGTGTCTAACACTGTGGTTCGATCGCTAGAATGGCAAAATATCCCAGCCGCAGAACTCCCACAAGCACCAGCTATCGTCGTTTTGGGAGGTGGAGTGCTGCCGAAGAATCCGCCGCGACCTTGGGTAGAAGTAGCCCAAGAAGGCGATCGCGTCCTCTACGGTGCCAAGTTATACCGAGAAGGCAAAGCTCCCACCATCATTCTCAGCGGCGGTCGGATCGATTGGAAAAACGGTGGGCCATCAGAATCTCAAGATATGGCAGAAATTGTCGAAGCAATGGGCGTTCCCAAGTCGGCTATTTTGCAAGACCCCACTTCCCTCAACACTTACGAAAATGCCGTGAATGTCAAGAAAATCCTAGACGATCGAAATATAGAACGTCGCGTCCTGCTGGTAACCTCTGCACTGCATATGCCGCGATCGATCGCAATCTTCAAGCGTCAGGGAATTGAAGCAATCCCCGCACCCACTGACTTTCTAGTCACAGAAGGAAATCTCAAAGAGCAAGACACTTGGCAAGGCAAACTGCTGAATCTCCTGCCCGACACCGGCAGACTAGGGGACACAACCCGCGCTCTAAAAGAATACATTGGTATAGGAATCTATCGCCTCCAGGGTTGGCTCTAAGCAATTTTAGATTTTAGATTTTGGATTTTAGATTGTTCATTTTTCATTGCTCGTAATCGTAGGGGCGAAGCATTCGGGCACAAAATCTATCGCTCTTACCCTAGATTTTGTGCCCGAATGCTTCG